>JASJDJ010000140.1 GCA_030065635.1 Xenococcaceae cyanobacterium MO_188.B32 | reverse complement strand
GGACGTTCTTTTTCAAAGATAAAATCAATCCAAAGTCTGCCATCTCCTCTAATGCCCATGCGGATAGTTTTGGACAGAAGCCAACCATCAGCTATTCTTTGATTAATCAACTTGGTAGAGAGCAATGGAATTATCAATCTAGGCGCGCCAGAACCAATCAGCTTGACTGCCCAATCAAAACCATTCTGCTCAAACTTTTCAATAGTGACAAAGTGATAGAACAGTGTCACAGTGTGGTATCTCAATCTGGGTTTGCGTTTAACATTTTTTTGGTGTTGGCTCCTGACTATTTCTTTAGCTTGTTTGGCAAGAGCTTGACACAGCCTGGTAGTGGTCTTGAAGCGATTTTTCCCCAAATGTACTGTGGGCAAATCAGCCAGTTTTCCACTAAAGTCCTGTCTTTGCCAAAACAAATCAACGTAATATTGCATTACATCGTGGCAGAAATAAATAAAGCTTTCTACAACCTCCGCTTTACCTGGGTTCAGTTCGTTGAGATAAACTCTAGCGGTACGCTTCATCAAATGCTGTTTGGAGCGTTTCATTCTGTCTCCTCCAAAGCTTTTATAGCAGCTTGGGTCTTTTTACGCCCCCTGCGCTGTCCATATAGCCTGGCAGCAAAGCTGGTCAGAATTGCAATCAAGTCTTCCATTAAGTCATTTACTTGGTTCTCTGCTAGATTGACCACTTCTATTTGGAACGATGAGAGCGTCTCAAACCAACGAAAACCAAATCTGGTTAATCGATCTTTGTGTTCTACCAATAGAACATCAAAATTTTTCTTTTTTAGAAGACTATGTAATTTTTTTCGATTGTCATTAACTCCAGAACCAAATTCACATACTACGTGGACAACTTGGTATCCTTTGGCTTTTGCATACTGTACTAAACCATTTTTTGGCGATTCCAAAGCTGCCTTTTTTTCTGAAGATGATTCTCTGGCATATATAGCGCATCGAATATTAGTCGAGCTTGGCTGTTCTCCTAATTGTTCTGCCAACCAAGTCCCAGGAATAAATACTCTACCCGTTTCTGTTTTGATTGCAGGAGCTTTTCCTTGATACACCCATCTACGGAGTGTCCAAGGATTTACTCCTAACATTTCTGCTGCCACTGTAAGCTTGTACCTCTTTTCCATAACTCACAGTATATCAAAGAAAGTCAAAGTTTTGAATAATTAGTTACCATGCTATGCTTCGGGTATTATATCGGCTGATTGTTTTTAACACCAGTCATCTATATATATATATATATCTCTAGAACTTTTATTTTTTTGAAGGTTTAAGTTACATTATTGATGAAGACTAGGATAGCAAAATATGATTTATGTTCTGGTAGTTGACGATCAGAACTTGGTTAGGCAAGCTCTACAAATGAATTTAGAGGCAGAATCAGATCTTGAAGTTGTGGGCAGTGCCGATAGTGGTGTTCAAGCCTTAGAGCAAATCGACTTACTCAATCCTGATGTAGTTATTCTCGATCTAGAAATGCCAGGAATAGATGGTTTTACTACGTTGCAAATTATCAATCAGCGTTTTCCTCAAACTAAAGTTTTGGTATTGAGTAGTCATGAAGACCAAGAATATTTAAATCAAGCGATTCAAGCAGGAGCAAAAGGCTATCTACAAAAAAATACTCCTGCTGCCGAACTAACTACTGCTATTCGCTATATATATAAGGGTTATTCCCAATTTGGACCCGGACTATTAGAAAAACTAGTTAAGGGCAGTGGTAAACTAGGAGAGACTTCAGAGCCAGAAAAGTTAACTAAGTTGGAAGAAAAGTTAGAAGGTAATTTAGTTGAAATAGAAAAAGAATTCGCTCGACGTTTGCTCAAATTAGAAAAAACATTTAATTCTCGCGGAAACGAAGTACAAGAAGGTTTATTTAATGATTTAAAGCAGACTAAAAATCAAGTTTTTAAGCTGCGTTCGGATTATAAAAAACTGGAACGGCAATTATCACTATTACTAATTTCTTTTATTGCTGCGGGTGCCCTACTAATTATTGGCATAATGGTTTTTGTTTTTTTTGGTGGCTAGTACTGCTTCGCAGAAGTAATGAGTAATAAGTAATGAGTAATGAGTAATTTTGTATAACTGGTAAGTTTATTTACGCCCACATCTCCTAAATTTAACCAATAAAATAGGTATCAGATGGGGGTTTTTACCTAATACCTATTACCTATTACCTCTTACTTAATCATTAGGTGCGCGACCATAAAGATAAGTTACATACTTTAAATGTTCTTGTAACCCACGGTCGTTCAATGCATCTGGATGGTACCGCCATTCCCAGTTTCCTTCTGCTTGAGAAGGAGTATTCATTTTGGCTTCAGCCCCTAAACCTAAAATGTCTTGTAAAGGAAAAATAGCTGTATTAGCTACAGAGCTTAACGCAAGACTAATCAGACTCCAGTGAATTCCTTTAGGAGAAACGCAACCTAAGTAATCGACGACTCTAGCTTGTTCTTCTGGCGATCGATCGTAAAACCAACCCACAGTAGTATCATTATCATGAGTACCTGTATAAACAACACAATTGCGATTGACGTAGTTATAGGGCAAAAAAGGATTACTTCTGTCGGAATCAAAGGCAAAATGCAGGATTTTCATCCCAGGAAACTCAAATTTATCCCTTAAGGCTTCTACTTCCGGAGTAATTACCCCTAAATCTTCAGCTACTATGGGTAGTTCTCCTAATTCCTCTTGGAGTAATTGAAAAAATTCTTCTCCTGGAGCTTCAATCCATTTACCATTCATCGCGGTTTTTTCTCCCTCGGGTACAGCCCAGTATGCCTGAAAACCCCGAAAATGGTCGATGCGCATAATATCTACATATTCCAGCATCCCTTCTATTCGGCGAATCCACCAATGAAAGTTGGTTTCTTGCAGTTTTTCCCAGTTATATACGGGATTTCCCCACAATTGTCCTGTCTCACTAAAATAGTCTGGTGGTACACCAGCCATCAAAGCTGCTTCTCCTGTTTTAGGATCGAGGCGAAAAATTTCTGGGTGCGCCCAAACATCTACACTATCGTGAGCGACATAGATGGGGATATCGCCAAAAATTTCAATTCCTTGGCTATTGGCATATTGTTTTAATTCTGTCCACTGACAGAAAAATTGATACTGAAGAAACTTATGGTAGAAAATGGCATCTTTAAGACGAGTTGCCCATTCTGCCATAGCTTTGGGTTTACGATTAGCAATTTCTGCATCCCAAGTATGCCAGCTAGCTCCCTTATTAGCTTCTTTGACTGCCATAAAAAGAGCATAGTCATCTAACCAGTCATTATGATAATTACAAAATTGTTGAAATTTCAGTAGCTGTTTTGGTGTTGCTTGTTGTTGAAAGCGAGCGCTTGCTTTAGCCAGAAGAGGAATTTTAGTTGCAATAACCAAATTATAGTCTACTCGCTCAGTAGGATAATCTGGTAAAGAGTTAAGGTCTTCTTCCGTTAATAAGTTATCTTCCTTCAGCTTTTCTGGACTAATTAGTAAAGGATTTCCTGCTAGAGCAGAATAAGATAAATAGGGAGAATTACCGTAACCAGTAGGCCCTATGGGTAAAATTTGCCAAACTTGTTGGTTACTGGCAGCAAGAAAATCAACAAAGTTGTAAGCACTGTCTCCTAAATCTCCAATCCCAAAACGACTCGGTAAAGAAGTGGGATGAAGTAATATCCCGCTAGCTCTCTTGTCAAACATTTAGTTCTATTCCTTGATTGAGCAAAAATCTTTGATGATACAATTAAAAACTTGCCACATTAATCAACTTCTTAGCTTAAGTTATTTTAAGGTGATTTGACTACTACCATGAACATCAAGAAATGTTGATTGGGTAATCTGAAAAATGACTATTTTGGGACAATAAAGATAGCTATTGTTTTTTATTGTTGTCAAAATGAATATTAAATTAATTGTATTCTCTGGTTTCGTGACAGCTTCCCTTGGTATCGTTTTAGGACTAGCTACAGCAGAAATGAGCAGAGGAGAATTAAAACCAATCCAATTGACCAATAGTCAACTTACGCAAAATTCGCCCTATAAGCACTATGGTTTAATCGGAGCAACTATCGGCTTTATTGTCGGCATGAGTCAAGAATGCGTTCGAGAATTGAAATACATCAAAGAACAAGAAAGACAAGATTTTTATCAAAATAATTATAATTAATCCTTACCTATTTAAAGGATTCGATCGAGCTGTGAAGGTTAATTAACGGTTTATTAAATCTTTTAGTAGTAATTGACGTATAGCCTATATATCTGCCAAATAGGACATGACAAAAAAATTTTATAAATTTTCAGGCTAATTCACGATCGAAACATAATTGAGAATGAGAGAAAATTTTATTGCTTACTTTTTTTAGCTAGCCAGCCTAAACTACCTACAGTTAATAAAGCTAAAGCTGTATTTGTGTTTGGTTCTGGTATTTCCGTTGTCATTCCGAATCCTCTGCCTTTTTTGTTTCCACCAAGTCCTTGAATACCCTGATAGCGAACTATAAAGTCAGCTAATTCCAATTCAGCAACCTCAGAATCAAAAATTATTTCCAAGGAAAATAATTCTGAATGTTCGTTACTAATACCTCCAGAACTATATTTACAATTACGAGTATTTCCTCCACTATTAAAACAAACATCTGCATAGCCTAGATGATTGGGTAAAGAACCATCTAAAACAGCAGTACTAAAAAGACCTTGAGAATAAGCGTTTTTAATATTAGTATCTGTGTTAAAACCAAAGACAGATACTCTGGATTTAATGCCATTGCTAGATGTATTTTTGAGGATGACATCAAAGACTGCCGTGGTTTTTTGAGGAGAAGTTGTAAATCTTGTTAGTTGCAAATTTGCTTCAGAAGAAAGACCAAATATATCTTGTTCTTCAACTTTACCATCGAAACGAATAGTAAAAGGTTTATTAATATCTTTAGCTGTGATATTGGACACTTTCTCTGAATTAATAGTAAAAGCAAAAGTAGGTAAAGTCGTAAAGATAGGAATAGTTATAGTAGCCAAATAAAAGCTAGCTATGTTCCAACTTTTTTTATTCATTACTAGAGATAAAATACTTTTTAAAAATAACTAATACTCCCCCAAAATATCTCTATCTCAGAATATTTGTCCAGTTAGAAGAGATGGCTTTATACAATTTTGCCCGAAAATTTATGATAATTTAAAAGATTTTGACTATTTTTAAATAGTTACTTACACGGTCAAAAAAGGTCTAGACTTGCTTGAAAAATAGAATTACCAAGTCAGAAGAACTTAGGAAATTTAACACTTCTTGACATACTTATATTTAATGATGTCAATCTATTCACTTACTACTAGAGACTTTGGCGCGCTTGGCTTAACCAAGATTTATACCGTGGGGTTGCAAGATATCTGTTGATTACTCGCGGAATGGTAAGCTAGCAATTGCGCTCAAAAATGCCTCTATTAAAAGTATAAATATCATGACAGAAAATAACGAAATTCCTTTACTTTTAAAAGCTGCTCGTGGAGAAGTTGTAAACCGTCCTCCTGTCTGGATGATGCGTCAAGCGGGTAGATATATGAAAGTATATCGCGATCTAAGAGAAAAATATCCTGGATTTAGGGAACGTTCCGAAAATCCCGAGATTGCTATTGAAATTTCTTTACAACCCTGGCGAGCATTTCAACCCGACGGGGTAATTATGTTCTCAGATATTTTAACCCCTTTACCTGGTATCGGTATCGATTTTGATATCGTTGAGAGTAAAGGACCTTTGTTTGAAACTCCGATTCGTACCCAAGAACAAATCGATCGTCTTCATTCTTTAAACCCAGAAAAGTCTTTACCTTTTATCAAGACTATTTTAGAAACTTTGCGTGCTGAAGTCGGTAATAAGTCAACTGTTTTAGGTTTTGTCGGTGCACCTTGGACTCTAGCAGCTTATGCGATCGAAGGAAAAAGCTCTAAAAATTATTCTATTATTAAGGGAATGGCTTTTTCTGAGTCGGCAATGCTTCATCAGTTCTTGAGTAAACTAGCCGATGCGATCGCTATCTATGTTCGCTATCAAATTGATTGTGGCGCGCTAGTAGTACAATTGTTCGATTCTTGGGCTGGACAACTAAGTCCTCAAGACTACGAAACCTTTGCTTTACCCTATCAACAACAAGTAGTCCGTCAAGTTAAAGAAACTCATCCCGATACTCCTTTAATTCTCTATATCAGTGGTAGTGCGGGCGTGTTAGAAAGAATGGGACAATCTGGTGTAGATATTGTCAGTGTAGACTGGACTGTAGATATGGCAGAAGCCAGAGCTAGACTAGGAAAAGATATGAAAGTACAGGGTAATATCGATCCTGGAGTTTTATTTGGTTCGCAAGATTTTATTCGCGACCGCATTGTCGATACTGTTCGCAAAGCAGGAAATCGCGGTCATATTCTCAACTTGGGACATGGGGTATTAGTTGGTACTCCAGAAGACAATGTGCGCTTTTTCTTTGAAACTGCCAAGCAAGTCGATCGATTAAAATAAGTTCGGAATTCGCAGAGACCTTCGGTAGTCACTTCGCGGACGGAAAATTTCGTACCTTATCTACTTGAGAAAAGCTATCTAAAGTTAAAAGGAGAAAGATATGTATTATATTTAGTAGCTTTTTCCTTTTTAACTAAGCTGATGTGTATTTTAACTACATATATCTTTATGAGAAATAAGTTCTTTCCCATCAGTAAGTTGCTACTGACTACTAACTACTAACTACTCGCTACTTGCTACTCGCTACTTGCTACTTAAATTAAGATGAAGCGCATTTTTATGACTGGTGCTAGTGGCTGTATCGGTCACTATATTGCCGAAAATTTGATTCAAAAAACAGACCATGAGTTATTTTTACTAGTTAGAAATCCAGATAAACTAAAATTCGATCGCCAATATCGTCCTGGTATTCATATTCTGCAAGGAGATTTACGTAATATCGAGGAATATAGTAATCTGTTGCAGAAAGACATTAATGTTGCTATTCTGGTGGCAACGGCTTGGGGTGGTGCAGCAGAAGCTTATGAAATTAATGTAGTCAAAACTCTAGCTTTGCTTAAGATGTTGAACCCCGATATTTGCGAGCAAGTTCTTTATTTTTCTACTGCCAGTATTCTCGATCGCCATAATGAATTATTACCTGAAGCAGAGCGTTTTGGTATAGACTACATTCGGACTAAATATCAGTGTTTTGCTCGACTATCTAGTTTACCCATAGCCGATCGCATTACTACTTTATTTCCTACCCTAGTTTTTGGTGGAGATGAAAATAAGCCTATTTCTCATCTTTCTTCTGGTATACCAGAGGTAACTAAATGGATTGGCTTAATTCGTTACTTAAAAGCCGATGGTAGTTTTCATTTTATCCATGCCTATGATATCGCTCAAATTGTAAGCTATCTAGTAGATCGTCCGCCTTCACCATTTAGAGATACCCAAACAGGAAAAGCAGGTAATCAGTTCGTTTTGGGTTCATCTGCTATTACCGTTGACGAAGCGATTAAAGAAGTGGCTGCTTATTTTAATAAAAAAATTTATTTCCGTATTCCTTTATCAATTTGGCTAGCTAATATTCTAATTAAAGTATTTCGGATTCAGATGGATTCTTGGAGTAAATTCTCGTTAAACTATCGTCACTTTGTTTATCAAAACTGCGTCAATTCAGCCAGTTTTGGGCAAAAAAACTATTGTTCTACCTTAACCGATATTTTGCAAGTTTCAAATCTTAACCAAAAGCTACGATAGATAGAGTAATGCCTAACAGCTTATTCATCTAAGCCCTAGTATTAATTATTAATCATGAAAAAAAAGGCTCGATAAAAATGAGACGATTTTTGCTGATTTTATTGCTATTATCAATTTTTTCGGTTTTTTCTCCTGCTTCTTTGGCAGCAGATATCGATAACTCTGCTAAAATCTTTGAAATCAATTGTGCGGGATGTCATCCTCAT
Source organism: Xenococcaceae cyanobacterium MO_188.B32 (assembly GCA_030065635.1). GTDB lineage: Bacteria > Cyanobacteriota > Cyanobacteriia > Cyanobacteriales > Xenococcaceae > JASJDJ01. The sequence goes on along the minus strand of JASJDJ010000140.1, from coordinate 9,231 downwards.
GGCGGTAATATTATCAGACGGGGCAAAAATTTATCTTTAAGGGCTTTGCATAGAAATAAATTAGATTCTCTTGAAGCGATCGCAATTTTAGTTACCAATGGTAAAAATAATATGCCGGCATATCAAGACCGTCTTACAGAGAAAGAAATTAAAGAAGTATCAGCTTATGTACTAGAACAAGCAAAAATAAGCTGGAAATAGAAGTGAAAATTATTATCGGTCGAATCCAAAATTTTAAATATTTAATTAATTATTGTCAATTTTACTATCTTTTCTTGGTAAATAAACTCGCTCTAATTACTCTTAATATTTTTTTATGAAGAAAGTAAGAAGAATAAGAATTTAAGTATAATTACGGTTATTAATTTGCTAGAAAATTTATTAAATTTAGGTGATACAGAATAATAATTGCAATATAACAACTCATAATACTATCTATTTAATTTCTAGACTAATTTACTGCAAATCAATGACTGATACTTGTGTAAGTCACCACTCGCCCTTTCCCTTGCTCGGCGTGCATTCTTTGGCAGAAACCTTAAAAACGTTTCTACTTCTTGCACTGCCGATGCGGGATCGCTCTAATTAATAAGTATAATTAACAGAAATCTTCTATTTTATGACCTTATCAAAAAATAGCCAACAACCTTTGCAGTTAGAGTTTTCTGAAGATATTAGTATAAAATTTCCTAGGGAATTAGAGATATTTTTTCATCTTTCTTCAGAATTATTTTGCGTGATTGGGTTAGACGGATACCTAAAGCAGGTTAATAAATCTTTTCTGCAAATTATTGGTTACTCGACACAAGAATTAATAGCTCAGCCTTTCTCAAGCTTGGTTCATGAAGAAGACCGAGCTAAAACTTTAGAAATCATCGAACAACTCGCTCAAACAACTTCTGTAATTTATTGGGAAAATCGCTACTTATGTCAAAATAGCTCTTATAAATGGTTAGAGTGGAAAGCTAGATCGGACATAGACAAGAGATTAATTTATGCTTGTGCTCGTGATATTACTCAATCTCGCCAATTAGAACATCAGCTTTTTTGGCAAACTAAACACGATACTCTAACAGGATTATATAATCGTCAAGAATTTGAAGTACAAGTAACCGAAGCAATTTTAACTAGTAAAGCAAACGTCGCTCAACATACTTTATGTTATTTAGATTTAGACCAGTTTAAAGTTGTTAACGATATTTGTGGTCATGTAGGAGGAGATGAATTATTACGTCAATTAACTATACTAACCAAAAGTTTAATTCGTTCTTCTGATATTTTTGCCCGTCTTGGTGGTGATGAATTCGGTATTTTACTAAAAAAATGTTCTCTTGATGAAGCAGAGCATATTGCTAATACAATTAGAACTTTAATTCAAGAATTTCGGTTTTCTTGGGAAGACAAAATTTTTACTCTTAGTGTCAGTATTGGTTTAGTTGCTATAGACCGAGATAGTCATAATTTTAGTAGTGTATTGAGTGCAGCAGATGCTGCTTGCTACGCTGCCAAAGAAAAAGGACGTAATCGAGTTTTTGTCTATCGTCATGACGATTGCGAATTAACTAGGCAAAGAAAAGAAAGACAATGGGTTACTCGTATAACTCGCGCTTTAGAAGAGAATCGTTTTTGTCTCTATTGCCAAAAAATTATTCCTTTAAAAGAGAAAAATCGCCAAGAACACTATGAAATTTTGTTGCGTCTGTTAGATACAGAAGGAAAGTTAGTACCTCCAATGGCATTTATTCCTGCTGCCGAAAATTACGATCTTATGCCAGCCATCGATCGTTGGGTAATTGCCACTTTTTTTGCTGCGTATCATAATTACTGCCAAAGTCAACAAAGTAAAGAAACGCTTCCAGGCAATCATAGTACTAACGTAATTTACACTATTAATCTTTCTGGAGCTAGTATTAATAGCGATTTATTTTTTATCTTCTTAAAAGAGCAATTTGCTCTTTATCCTATTTCTCATAGTAATATTTGTTTTGAAATTACCGAAACTGCTGCTATTTCTAATTTAGCCAAAGCTGCCGAATTTATCGATGAATTAAAACAATTGGGTTGTCTTTTTGCTCTCGATGATTTTGGTAGTGGGATGAGTTCTTTAGCTTATCTCAAAAATTTACCTGTAGATTTTCTCAAGATAGATGGTAGTTTTGTCAAAAATATTCTCGACGACCCCGTAGATCATGCTACGGTAGACTGTTTTAATCGCATTGGTCATGTGATGCATATGCAGACTATTGCTGAATTTGTCGAAAATGAACCAATTATTGAAAAACTACGTAAACTAGGTGTAGATTACGCTCAAGGTTATGGTATCGATAAGCCCAAACCGCTTTCTTTTGAAGTAGACTAAATCTGAAAACAAAGACGAGCGATCGAGATAAAGATAAGCTTCGTAGTATGCTACTGTTTTTACTTGGTAAAAACCCTGTAAAACCAAGAGAAGAAAAACAGCAGTCAAAGTAAACTAGCTGAATGGCGATCGAGAAATAAGGTAGCTTGTTTTTGCTTTCTTAAAATAGAAGCAGGACAATTAATATTAATAGGACTGTGTAACATCGTCTTGACTACTTCTGCTTTATGTTTTCCCGATACCAAACAAAGAATTTTTTTAGCCGAACAAATTGCGGGAATAGTTAGAGTATAAGCGTACTGAGGTACTGTTTCTAGACTAGAAAAATAACAACTATCTACTTGCTGTTGACGAGTTGTTTCTTCTAATTTGACAATTTTTACTAACCGAGAATCGGCAAAATCTGCTACTGTTGGTTCATTAAAAGCTAAGTGCCCGTTCTCTCCAACACCCAGAAGACAAAGATCGATCGGCTTTTGTCGCAACAAATTACTATAGCGGTAACATTCTTCAAGAGGTTGAAGCGCATCTCCTTGAAGATAATGAAATTTTTGTAAGGGGATTTTTTGTTCTACTTTGTGATGTAGATAATAATGAAAACTAGCAGGATGCTCTTCTGAAATTCCTAAGTATTCGTCCAGATGAAAAAAGATTATTCTCGACCAGTCCAAGGTACTCTGCCCTTTTAGAGAAGATCCTGCTTGGACTTCGTCTAACTCTTCAGTAGTAATAGCCTCTAAAAATTTAATTTGTGAATTGCCTGTGGCTAAAACAAACCTGGCTATTTCTTGCTGTTGAAGACGAGATTGTAAGTAATTGCGAGCAAGTCTAGCAGCATCTTGGGCTAATTCTCTGTCTTCTTCGTAAACTCTGACAGATAAATCATCAAAGGAAGCTATTCGCTTGGGTTGTGATGATATTGTAAAATTCATAGGGAATCAATTGGAGCGAAAATTTAGTAATTAATCTCATGAGTAACACTATCTCCGATATTACAGTCAAAACAATGAACGGTGAAGATAAACAGTTATCTGAATATGCAGGTAAGGTACTGTTAATTGTTAATGTGGCTTCTTATTGTGGTTATACTTCTCAATATAAAGGTCTAGAACAATTAAACCAGCAATATCGCGACCGCGGTTTGAGAATTTTAGGTTTTCCCTGTAACGATTTTGGCGCACAAGAGCCAGGTACTAATGAGGAAATTGCTAAATTTTGCGAAACTAAATTTGGGGTTACTTTTGAGCTATTTGATAAACTTCATGCTAAAGGAAGCCAACAACATCCTCTCTATGAAAAGCTAACTAAAAATGCCAATCCCCAAGGCGATGTAGCTTGGAACTTTGAGAAATTTTTAATTAGTAAACAAGGTGAGGTAGTAGCTAGATTTACGAGTAGCGTTACTCCCAACTATTCCCAATTAATTCAAGCAATTGAAACAGAATTAGCCAAGTAATTTCTAAACTCCCAAACTTCTAATAGATGAATCGACGTTTACCGAGATAGTTTCTGTTTCTCCATGTAAAACTTCTCTATATTGCCGGGCAATAATGTCTGGAGTAAAGTTTTCTTCTAAGTATTTACGCCCTGCTTGACCCATAGCGATAGCTAGAGCGGGATTTAATGCTAGGGAGCGAATAAAATCTGCCAATCCTTGACTATCGTTGTGCTCGAAACAAGCACCACAAGCTGCATTATCAATAAGGCTACGCAGATAAGATTGAGAATCACAAACAGTAGCGATCGCTCTTCCTGCTGCCATAATACCATAAAGTTTACTAGGTGCCACTATACCTTCTAAACCAGGAGCAATACTCACAAAAGCTAAATCACAAGCAGTCAGAGAATAGGGTAAATGTTCTCTATCTTGATAGGGTAAAAAGAGGCAATTGTGCAAACCCAGGTTTTCGATCGTATCGAGACAAGTTTGCTGTTTTGCCCCTGCACCAATAAAAACGAACTGAATAGGGTCATCTTTTAAGAGTTCGATCGCTGCTAAAATCGTTTCTACATCGTGACAACGACCTAAATTTCCCGAATACAAAACAGTGAATTTTTGATTTAGTCCATGTTGTCGAGCAAACCAATTTTTTTGTTTAGATATAGGTCGAATCCACTCGGCATCTGCCCAATTATGAATGACGGAAATTTTATCGGCAACTTGAGGATGTTTATTAATAATTCTTGATTTCATGGTCGAGCTAAGAACAATCATTCCTTGCGCTTTTTGCCAAACCAAATCATTAACTTTATCCCATAGTTTAGTTATAAAATGATCGACAGAAAGTACATTTAATTCTGTAGCTGCATCGGGATATAGATCGTAAATCAAACAAACATAAGGTAAACCGAAACAAAGATTAGCTAAATAGCCTAAAACTGATAAAAAGGGAGGTGCCGTTGTTAATAATAAAACTGTGTTTTTATCTCGATGACGGCATAAATTTAAACCTGCACGAAGACAGAAAATTACACCATTGATAGCCTTGCCTCGGATGCGTCTAGACCACAGTTTAGTAAGGCGCGATCGCTTGACTTTCAAGCTATTTATTTGTTCTTCTGCTGGTGCTTGCGAGCGGGTAAAAGCATATCCTGGCTGCCCGGTAAAAACATCAACTTCTATTCCTTGTTTACTCAATTGTATCGATAGTTCTTGAATCAACTGACCAGTAGCTGCAAAATCTGGGGGATAGAACTGAGTAATGATCTTGATTCGAGAATTTTCTCTGCAATTAATCGTTTGTCTTTGCTTGTCAAAAGTATCTGCCAAGAAAATACTTTTATCTTTAGTTAACCACAAATCAGATAGTTTTAACACTTCTACAATTACCTAATTGATTTGACTGAAAGTTTAAATAATCCTTATATATATTTCCCGAAATTACCTAATAGATATCAGTTATCTTCACGCTTTTATTTGGATCGGTATAGATATTAGTTACGCACCGAAATTCAATATCTATTCAACGCTTTTTGAGACTATGAATAGTCGTTCATAACCCAAGAATGAAGCTATTTGCCAGCTAGTTTCTGTACGTAAGTAGCCAATCCATTCCCAAGATAGAGTTTAGATTTACCGTATCTTTGCGTAAAAACCATGCTTTTGTGTAAATATCGTAAAGTTTGTCTATGGGTAATGACTTAAGTAATATTACTAGTCATAATAAGTTTAGAGCTAATTAAATAAATACCTAGTGATTTATAACTAGTCATTTTATAGAAGCAGTTTTTACAGTTAATTTTTAGTAAATTTGACCATGAAATTCACCAAAGCAACTCTTTCTTTAATCGCCAGCCTTAGTTTACTGGGTATTTCTCTGACAGCAGAACCTCTATTATCAGCAACAAAAAATGCTAATGGGAAAAAAGAGTGCTTTAATTCAGCTACTGAAATTAGTACTAACAAAAGCTATAAGTATCGACAAAATACTACTGCTTTTAACTACGAAGAAGCCATGACTCTCGAAACAAAAGGCTCTAGAATTGTTGCTAAATTTTCACCAGAAAAAGCTTTGGGCGAAAAAATTGAACTAAAAAAACTGGCATCTATAATGGGTTACGATCACTTCAACTGGGTTAGTTATGTGAAAGAAGATCCTCACAGCATAGCCGATAAGTCTGGTCAAATCTTGTCTACACCCTATAACGATCCACCCCAAGGAGGATACTATTACGAAGGAGCAGATGAATTTCCTTTTTACTGGGATATCTCTCAATGCGATCGCTGTCGTTCTCGACATCACTATCACAATCCTAAAGTTACTAAAAAATTTGAACTTGTCTTTGAAGACTCACCAGCAGACTACAGACTTAAAAAAGGAGAATCGATCGAATTTGTTACCCATTTAGTCGGTGTTAAATCGGTGAACCATCAAACAAAAACAGCTAAATGGGATGTTCTCAAAACTTTTGAGTGGAAACTTAGCAATCCTACTCCTGGAAAAGGAATTGTTTCCCTAGTAAACAAGAAGGCAAATGCAGCCAGCTTACCATCATCAATCCTCATGCATATGCAATCTGATGGTGCAACTATTCCCAGTTTGAGTGCAGTCATAGATTGTAATTTTACCATTACTAAAAATAAATAGTACTTATCTACTAATAACAATCTAATTCGCCCCCAATTAAAATCTTAAAATCATCGAAGTCAGCATCTTCTTGACTTTTAGGAACCAATAAAGAACCAGTATCATCCCAGCGAATCACGATGCCACCATTAATTAATGCGCCTAGCTCTTCTTCTAGTTGAGGATCTAGTCTAATATCCTCCGCTGCATTTCTTCGTCTTGCTTGTAAAATTTCAGGAGTCAAGTTATCGACAAAAATAGCTTGTTTACTATCATTAGGATTATAGATAGCACTAGAATACTTTATTCCTGCCGGCATACCGTTGAAAGATGATTCTAGATAAAAAGCATAGCGTTTTCCTGCCTCAAACATAAATTCAGCCATTGGCTGAGGAACTGCATTACCAGGAGTTCCCAAGAAGTCTTGATTCTGATTTTCGTCATCTTCATAAGTAGAGCGACGAGTTACACGTTCTGGAAAATCCGAAGCTTTTTCTTCTACTAGTAAAGGAGTTTTTTGGCAAGTATCAAAATCGATACTACCAAAATTTGCCTGACAAGAATCTAGATCGATCACCCCAAAAGTCGATTGATAAGCTCCGTGAGATTCGATAAATTCAAATTCAATAATAGTATCTTCGCTAAACTGAATACCATTATTACGAAATGCGGTTTGAGCTTGCGTAGTGTGACCTCCACTTAAAAAAAATCCTGTTGTTGCAATTGTAATACTTAAATTTTTGAGTTTCATTGAATTATCTGTTTACCAAACACTATTTTCTGGCTTGACTCGCTCTACTTGCTCTAAAAACTGTTTGGATTGGTTTAAGAGATCGTCTAATGACTCAGAAGAGCGAGAAATTTGCAGGTTAGGACAACTTGCACTGCTTCTTCTTACAATGCGTCGGGGTTTATTTGTTGATGCTACGGTAGAGGATGTATCTAATTCTTCTAAGGATCGATCGATACTACTAGCAAAATACTCAGCGATATCTGCAACGGTGATCGTTCCAGTACTAACGCTACCAGGAACATTCATACCTGGAGGAATAGAAATACCCCCTAAAATTCCTAACCCTGAGGCACCATCTCCGATATTAGAATTTACTGCACCAGTTCCCACAAAATTAGATCCATTTAAATATGTGGCTGATATATCATCTGCATTAGCAGCAGTAATCATCATGGCATTGCCGATAACAGTTAAGCCAATGCCGATCACGAGCTGTTTCTTTGTAAACACAATCGTTCTCCAAAATTACAAAAATTACAAAAATTAGAAGGGGAATCCTAGAATCCCAATCCAACTCCCAAGGCAAAATGAACACTATCATCACCACCAACAACGTCTCGTAATGCTGGAGTAATAGTTAGAGGAATATTTTTAAACGGAGCAATAGATAGTCCTAACGCTAAATCTTGTCCTGTCCATTCTGTGATGACGCTTACGGGTTGAGCAACACGAAAGGCTAAACTCCCAAACACATTTATTTGGTCTTCGTCATTTTTAATAGCTTCAAGAGTACGATATTGTCCATTACCTAGCCCAACAGAGGCAGCAACTCGACTAAAAGCAGAATTAAGATTTTCTCTCGTACGGAAAATTTTGGTAACAACTCCATACATTGAGCCTTCAAAATCGTTGTCATCACCGATGTTAAGAAAACCATTGTAACCTAATGCCACCGATGCATCTTTGCCGATCATGCGATGCACCTTAGCATTAAAACCACCACTACCAAAGTCGCGATTCAACCCAAAGCTAGCCAGGGTATAGCTTAATTCTAAACCTACAGCTTTACGTGCGTTACCTAAAGCAGCACCAAAAACCATACCACCATCACTGTCGAGGGAGCGAAATCTAGTATCGGAAGCAAAACCAGCACCGACAAAAAATCTTCCTCCGTCTCCGCCAAAACCATAAGGACTGGCAATGGTAATTCCTGGGGTTCCTCGATTGGGACTCAAATTGAGATTGCCAACTTCTTCTAATTCTTGTAATACATTCCGAACTTTATCTCTATCTACAGAATCTGGTTCAGACCAAGAATTACTAATTTCTGTTCCTTTAGTCTCGGGCAATTCTCGATTAGTTTGAGCAACTAGATTAGTCAAAGAAGCAGCATTGGTAGTCCAAGAAACCGAGCGATTACTGTCTTCAGAAATAGAATTTGCTAATACACTTAATCCTGACATCGGTACAAAGACCAAAGTGTAGCAAGTAATAGTTAATATACGCATAAATTGATTGCGGTAATTTGTTACTTAATTGCTTGCAAGTTTTACTAATACCCTGCTGTTATACTCTGCAATAAGATATATCCTCAACCTTTAAAGGGGTAAAATGGTTATGTTTACGGATAAATTTGGTTGTTTTTACGGAAAAGCTCCCCTTTTTTAGCAAAAAAATCTGAATTTTTACTGACAAAAAAAAGCGATGTTTGAAAACAAAAATTAATCATATTTAAGTTCGATATTTATACTTAATTTGTGATAAATAATTAATTTGAATCACGAAAAATAATTGGTGAAAATTGATAACTTAATAAATAAGTTAACTTGGAAATTGTTTATTTTACTTTTCAGGATTGATAAATAAGAAAAATGACGCGATCGACTATTACTAAGTTACTACTAAGTACTTTATTCTTTGCTGAAAAAAAGCTCCTAATACCCAGGGCTATTTCATTCTAAAAAGCCAGAGAATAAATTCTCGCATCTTTGCATATAAAGTCCTATAAGACGGACTTTGACTTTAAGCCAAGAAATTCATTTCTTGGTCGATCGCAGTCAGAATGAAATAGC
>JASJDJ010000139.1 GCA_030065635.1 Xenococcaceae cyanobacterium MO_188.B32 | reverse complement strand
TTAAATCGCTACGGTATGATTGACTCATGACTCTCGTTTCCTGTCTTTTTAAGCTATTGACAGATTTAATTTAGCGAGAGTTTTTCTCTTTTTCTTTAGCGATCGCAATTATTTTGACTTTTCAGACATCCTCTTAGAACAAGAAATTGTTCCCATAGATGGTAAGTGTCTTAGAGGTTCTTATGATCGTAGTCAAGGACTAAAAGCCTTACACCTAGTAACAGCTTGGGCAGCGAAGCAATGTTTGACCTTAGGTCAAATTAAAGTTGAAGACCATAAAACATGAAATAACCGCTATCCCCGTGCTATTAGAGTTAATCGATATATCTGGAGCCATTGTCACCATTGATGCCATGGGTACTCTTTCCTGAGATTGTTCGCTTAATTCGTGAAAAAAAGGCTGATTATGTTTTGACACTTAAAAGTAATCATCCCACTCTTTACTCTCAGGTAAAAGATTGGTTTAATGTAATGCTCTCCCATAACTTTGAAGGGGTTAAAGTCTCTCACGATCGAAGGGTCGAAAAAGGGCATCATCGTCGGGAAAAACGCCTTGTTTGGGCTGTCCCTATATCCGAGTTGGGTGGTCTTTACAAACAAGAACAATGGGAACGGTCTTCAAAGTATTGTGATGCTCCAAAGAACCCGTTATCTGTGGAATAAAATTACCCACGAAGTCCACTTTTATCTTTCCTCTCTGCCGTGCCTTCGCTCAAGTCCTTGGGAATACAATCCGTACTCATTGGGGGATTGAAAACCAAGTTCATTGGACGAAAGGATGTAACTTTTAACGAGGATAAATCCCGAATTCGCTCTGGTCACGCACCTCGCAACGAAAGCTCTCCTTAGACGTATGGCACTTAATGCCTTAAATCTAGAGAAAACGCAAAGAGCGATCGCTGCGACAAAAAAGCAGACGGGCATCTATGAATAATAACTACATGATGACTGTTCTACAATCCTTTTGTCAATAGGGTTTGAGACGCTCTTACCCTGCTACTCAAGGCGGTTTTACCCCTCCAGCAATTGTCCCCGTCAGAGGCTACTCGTCTCGTAGTTCAACATGATTGTTAATCGCTCTCGTTCTACTCGCTCTCGCTTGAAGCAATCTGTTGGCGATCGCGCCGATGGCGGAATTTAATTTAACATTGTCAAGTTATGAACTCCGACAAATTCAAGAGGTGACGTTTCGTCTTGTTCCTCTAAACAAAGTTCCACAACTTCTTTGATATTACTCATCAATTCATCGATGGTCTCACCCTGACTGTAACAAGCCTTTAACTGAGGCACTTCGCCAACAAACAATCCATCTTCATCCCGCTCGATGATGACAAAAAACTCTTGGTGGGTAACGCTCATAAAAAAATAATCTTTGGAAAAACAATAGTAATCGCAGTAGAGTCTGCACTCAATTAGTTAAAGAACCTACTGTGAGATCGTATCATGAGCAGCAGCAAAAAACACGATTTGAGTTTTTCGTCTGACTTTCGTTTAACACTGGTAATGGTAATTATCTGGGATAGTTGCAATAGGTTATTTGTACTACTAAATTTTTCTTTGAAACTGCTCACAATTGAGAGTTAAAATGTCACTGATTAAATAATCGCTATCGTCAATATTGGACTCTTTAAAAGAGAGCAGACATAATTTTGTCAACCAAATAAAAATATTTCTATGATTCGCATCTTGCTAGTAGACGATCAGAACATCGTAAGGCAAGGAATTCAAGCATTGCTTGAACCCAGACCGAAGCTAAAAATAGTAGGTACTGCCGAAGATGGTAACAGCGCAATAGAACAAGTAGGTGCTTTTATGCCTGATATTGTGCTGATGGACATTGAGATGCCAGGAATGAGTGGAATAACAGCCACTCAAAAAATTTGTCAGCAGTTTCCGAAAACTAAAGTTCTCGTTCTTAGCAGCCATAAAGATCGGGAATACGTAACTCAAGCTTTACAAGCAGGAGCCGAAGGCTATTTGCTTAAAAATACTCTAGCCGAAGATTTAGAACAGGCAATTTGGTCAGTATATCAAGGTCGTTCGCAGATAGAATCAAAATTATTAAAAGAAATATTCACTCAAACTGCAACGCCTTTTTCGCAATTAATTGCTCGAGCAGAGCCAAATAGGTCTACTGCGATTGAAAAACAATCACTACAAGAGACATCATCTAATTTATATAGTGATACTAATAAAGTATTTGGTAGCAATAATAAACACTTACAAAAAAATGGAGAAAACACAGAAATTAGTCTTAATAGGTCTTCATCAAAGATTAGCAAAACTACTTTAGAAGCAATTTCTGAACAATCCGAATCAGAGGCAAAAAAGTCACCAAATAGTAAAAGTAGGAAAAGAGAGAAGTCGGAGATTGACGATTCGCCAAACGAGCAAGTAAGTAAAGAATCTTTTGTTCGACAAGACTTGACCGAGCGAGAACAGAAACCGCAGCAAAAAAAAGTAATATCTTTAAAGCTTCTCAAATGGTGGATTAGAATATTAGTAGTTGTTCCTATTATATTAATAACGGCAATAACTATGGTTCGCTTTTTAAGTCGTCCCAAGCCTCAACCTAGTTCTGCTTCTGCACCTGCTCAAACTAAACTACCTGAAATCAAAAAGGTGGCAGCTTTGGGAAGAATTGAACCATTAGGAGAAGTAATGTCCTTATCCGCGCCTACCTCCTTAGAAGCAGTACAGGTAGAACAGCTGCTCGTACAGGTTGGCGATCGCGTTAAAAAAGCACAAATAATTGCAATTCTCGATGGTCGCCAGCGACAGCAAGCGGCATTAGATGAAGCAAAAACACAATCTGAAGTTGCACAATCACGTTTGGAAAAAGTCAAAGCAGGAGCAAAACAAGGAGCAATTGGGTCTAGGCAAGCTGCGATCGCCAATCTGGAAGCCGAATTGGCAGGAGAGATACAAACTCAACAAGCTACTATTGCTAAATTAGTTGCCGAATTAGATAATGCTCGAACAGAATGGCAGCGCAATCAACAACTGTTTAATGAAGGAGCAATTTCAGCATCAGAGTTAGATAGTAAAAAATTAACTTTGGAAACTTCCAGGGAACGGTTAAACGAAGCCAGAGCAACTTTTGAGCGCACACAACGTACTCTCAATGCTAGGTTAGCCGAAGCTCAAGCCACCCTAGAGGAGACAGCAGAAGTTCGCCCTGTTGACGTGCAGATAGCACAGGCGGAGTTAAAACAAGCTCAAGCAGCAGTAGCCAAAGCCGAAGCTGATCTGGAATTAGCCTATGTTCGCGCTCCTGTAGATGGAGAAATTCTAGATATCCATACTCGTCCAGGCGAAGCACTAAGCGAGAAAGGTATTGCCGAAATAGGACAAACCGAACAAATGATGGTAGTAGCCGAAATAGACCAAAATGATATCGATCGGGTAAAAATAGGTCAAAGAGCGGCAATTACTAGCGGTGTTTTTCCTGACGAACTGCATGGTAAGGTACATCAAGTTGGTTCTCTGATTAATAAAAATGACATTCTCGACACCGATCCTGCTGCTGATGAAGATAGTCGAGTGGTAGAAGTTGAAATTTTACTCAAACCAGAAGATAGTCGAAAAGTTGCCAAATTGACTAACTTAGAAGTGGATGTAGTCATCGAGCTTTAAATTTGATGTTTCGTGTTGTATAAACAGATGTTTTTTCTCATGAGTTTTAGAATATTAAATCAGGCAATAACTATGGTCAAAAGAGTTCCTCTAGCCTGGTTACAGTTGACACATCATAAGGGTCGTTTTTTAGTTGCTTTGGCAGGTGTCGCTTTTGCTGTCATTCTCATGTTTATGCAGTTGGGTTTTCAAGATGCTCTGTATGAAGACGCAATTACGATTCATAAAACTTTAAAGGCAGATTTAATTCTAATTAGTCCGAAATCCGTTGCTTTGTTCGGCACGAGTACTTTTCCACGTCGCCGTCTTTACGATGCTTTGGAAGTAGATGGTGTGGCTACAGCTAGTCCTTTTTACATAGGAGGAGGACAGTGGAAAAATCCTCAAAATCAAAGCAGTAGAGGTATTACTATTTTAGCTTTCAACCCAGATAAACCTATTTTTAATTTAGCAGAAATTAATGATAATTTAGATGATATTAGACGTGCTGATGTGGTTTTATTCGATCGCCTGTCGCGCTCGGAGTATGGACCAATAGCGATTAAATTTAGTCAAGGACAAGTTATCTTTACAGAAATTAACGGTCGCAAAATTAGAGTAGGAGGTTTATTTGCATTAGGAGGTGGAGTTATGTCTGCCGATGGTCTGCTAATTAGCAGTGACCTCAATTTTTTAAGAATTGTTGGACGCAGTTTATCAGAAATCGATCTTGGATTGCTTACCCTCGAACCAGGAGTTGATCGAGAGCAAGTGCGTCAACAACTAGTGTCTAACTTGCCAGAAGATGTAAAAGTGATGACTAAGCAAGAGTTTCTTGATTTTGAACAAGGTTACTGGAAGAAAAGTTCGCCAATCGGTGTGATCTTCAGCATCGGTTTATTGATGGGCGTTTTTATCGGTGGCGTGATTGTTTATCAAATATTGTATACGGATATCACAAATCATTTAGCTGAATATGCCACCTTAAAAGCAATGGTCTATGCTGATTGGTATTTGCTTAAAACAGTCCTACAAGAAGCCCTATTGCTAGCTACTTTGGGTTTTATTCCAGGCTTAATTGTTTCTACTTGCTTAGGCCTTTTCCCGGAAAGAATATACCACCTTTCATAGATGGCTCCAGTTACGCAGCATTAGTTTTACCTTTTTAAAGGTGGTATATTCTTTCTTGGAAATCACCTTATACGATCTAACTAAAGATGCTGCTCGTTTGCCAATGGCAACAAATTTGGGTCGAGTTGTATTTATTCTTGGTTTGACTGTATTAATGTGTTTTGTTTCAGGCGCAATTGCTGTTCGTAAGTTACGCGGTGCTGACCCTGCTGATATCTTTTAACCGTTAGTCGTTAGTCACAAGTTAAGGAAAGAAAAAAGGGTTCTGTAATTGATGAAAATTATCCGACTTTTGTGTCAAAAATCTGGCAAACTGTTTATTATTGCAGTGATCGCGAGTCTTTTTACTGGTGCTAGCAGTGCCGGGTTAATTGCTCTAATTAACTATATTTTGCAGAATATAGAACGAGTATTGATCAGCACAGTAGCTAGTTTTGTTGGCTTATGTTTATTGCTGATGATCTCTTCGGCAGTATCTTGGATTTTACTAACTCAACTATCACAAGATGTTATTTACAATCTTCGTTTAAAACTTAGCGAGCGGATTTTAGCTTGTCCTTTAAGTCGTTTGGAAATTTTAGGCACTCCCAAACTATTGGCAGCAATGACCGAAGATGTCAATACTATTGCCGATTCTTCGATTGCAGTTTCGGGAATGGGGGTCAATATTTCTCTAGTGGTTGGTTGTTTTGCTTATTTATGTTGGTTATCTTTCCCCGTGTTTTGCCTTTTTTTGGGAGTGATTATTTTAGGCATTTTTAGCTATCAATACATTGCTAACCGAGGTAGAGCAGGATTTAAAGTTGCCAGAGCAGAACAAGATGTTTTATTCCAGCATTTTCAAACTGTTACTCAAGGTATTAAAGAATTAAAACTACACCGTCAAAGACGCAATGAATTTTTTTGTGAAGACTTAAAAGCTACCGCAGCTAGGGTACGCTATCATTGGATGCAGGGAATGACCAGTTTTGCGATCGCTGGGGGATATGGATTAGGTTTATTTTTCATTCCTCTGGCTATTTTATTGCTGGTTTTGCCCAGATTTATATTTATTCCTCAAGAGGTTTTAAGTAGCTATACTCTAACTTTTTTATATGCTATTACTCCCTTGCGGAGTATCTTAACTACTTTACCTTTATTAAGTCAAACTAGTGTAGCTCTAGAAAATATTGAGTCTTTAGGATTATCTTTAACCGAACAGATCATCGAACCAACTTTTCCGACTGGGAGTAACTTTGATCGCGATTGGAAGAGTTTAGAATTAGTCGATATTCATCACGCCTATCAAGGAGAAAAAGAAGAACACCAGTTTAGTTTGGATCGTATCAATCTAAAATTTAAGCCAGGAGAGATTGTTTTTATTGTTGGTGGTAATGGTAGCGGTAAATCGACTTTAGTTAAACTAATTACAGGCTTGTATACTCCCAATCGCGGTAAGATTTTGTTTAATAATATTTCTGTAACCGATAATAATCGCGAATGGTATCGACAACAGTTTTCGGTCATTTTTTATGATTTTTATTTATTTGAGCGCCTGTTGGGTATCGAAGCTAATCAAGAAGTAGAAATTCAAAACTATTTAAAATTATTAGAAATAGAACACAAAGTAACCATAAAAGACGGTATTTTATCCACCACTAATTTGTCTCAAGGACAGCGCAAACGCTTAGCGTTGCTCACTGCATACTTAGAAGATCGTCCGATCTATGTTTTTGACGAGTGGGCATCAGATCAAGATCCCCTGTTTAAGGAAGTATTTTATAAAAAACTGCTACCCGAATTAAAAAGCAGAGGTAAAACTGTAATTGCTGTCAGTCATGATGATCGCTATTTTCAAGACTGCGATCGCATAGTTAAATTAGACTATGGTCAGGTATTAATTAGTTGACCTTTAAGTCTGTACTTACGTTTTATTCAGACTTTTTCAGTAAATTCTATTATACCAACTCATAAAAGCCAACATTTGGTTTTTCTGCCAACAGAGAATTTATTCTGTCACTGACCGTTTGAATATGTTCTGAAGCAATATGTTGTTCAAACAAAGTCTGATTTTCCCACTCTTCAACAAGAGTAAAATGATTTAATATTTCGCGGTTCTGTAATATTTTATACTGAATACAACCTTTTTCTCTACGGGTCGGCTCGATCAGAGGTGCTAAAAGCGATTTCAATTCATTTACTTTTTCCGGTAGGGATACGAGGTGAGCCACAATGCGAACTGTTTCTTTTGACATTAGTTTTCTCCTAATAAAAACCTATTTATTTATTGTTTTCTGCCTCTTTGTAATACTAAATCCGATTTAGAAAGTATGTAAACAATAGACCTGTTGTGAAATAGTATACTGTCCTAAAAATCAAATAACACTTATGTTGTGCCTATCTTCTGCGTTCTTTCTTAAGCAGCCATCAGATAGAAGTTCCACAACCCAGCGGCGGTAAACATCGAATGGTCATCAAAGTCCTGGAGCCGGTTTCGGTATACATCTGATACTGTTGGCGAAAGTAATCTTTACTGAAATTAATAGTATTACAATAACGAAAAATCTTAACTTTAATCATTAGTAATACCTTGTGTAAGATGGTCTGTAGCACATTCGCCAACAGTATCACATCTGTAGCAATGCCATAGCGTTTAACTCCGGCAAAAGCATGTTCACAAACAACTCGTTCACTAGCTAACTCACGGTTTTCTTCCTTTTGCTCCTCTGTTAGCTCACCTCCCTTCGGCTTCTTGTGGGGAATTTCCACATTCACAAACTCATTTTGGAGTCCCTGAAATCCTAAGAAACGATTCGATAAACTCCTCCATGGTTGTGAGCTTCCGTTTCGGTAGTGCCATTTTCAACCAAGCGAGCCTTTTCTAATACTTTCTGTAATCGGTGCATCCAGCGATTAGCCTGAGAGCGGTCTAAGTCGAACAAGACTCCAGCTAAATCAAAGGTGGGATAACACTTAAAGTAGAACAGGATGTAAATTAGTTTTGACTCCACCGTTTCTAGACGAGGTTTTCTACCTGCACCTTTGGCCCTTTGTCTTCGCTTCTGACTACGACGTGGTACCTCTTGCTCCTCTAGCTCTCGTACAAAGGCCGATTTTAACTCCTCAAAAGCCTTTCGATTTAGTCCTGTTAAGG
The DNA here is from genome assembly GCA_030065635.1 of Xenococcaceae cyanobacterium MO_188.B32. Lineage (GTDB taxonomy): Bacteria > Cyanobacteriota > Cyanobacteriia > Cyanobacteriales > Xenococcaceae > JASJDJ01. Next base: position 9,341 of record JASJDJ010000139.1, on the reverse strand, counting down.
CTCTCAGCCAACGGTCATCCCTCAGTACTCGTTGAAGGTTTAGCACTTTAACTATCCTGTCCTCTTTTTTGCCTCCTACTATACTACCCTTGTTAAGGCAATCCAATGTACTAGCTAGGACTTATGGGAATTTTAGGACGCGAGCGCTAAAACTCAAAAATTACTTTTTGAACTAGCTCATATTTTTTGAGAGAAGTATTAAACCAAAAGTGTGTAAAACCCTATTATTTCGTCGAATATCAGGACATTCTCTTAGTACAAACACTCTCCTTAACAGGGGTACTCCTACTATAATTACCACTATGATTCCCTATTTCACAACAGGTCTAATGATTACCTAACACGATGTCCATTTTGCAAAAACGGCTCTGCCATCGAGTAGAGCTTTGTCTCATCTTCATAGCTCATAATAGGTTCGAGGCAAAAATCGACTAAATAAGCGCGACGAATATAGTCACTAGTATTTTTGCCACTGCGATGAAAAACCGTACTAGAAAGAATGACAATACTGCCAGCTGAAGCAATAATGGGGATGCCAGTCGCATCGCCAAAGTAACCAACCATTTCGATCCCGCCTTCTTCGAGAAGAAAGTGTGGCTGTTTTACCCTAGTACCTGCTTCTTCATAGGGAAGAACATAGATTGATCCTCTCTCCTGATTAACATCGTCAAGAGTACACCAGCAAGTTATATAGGGTTTATGTTTGCTGGCAATATATCCCGAATCTTGATGCCAGCTGAACTCCATGCCTTTCCAAGGAGACTTAACAACGTAGCTCTCATAGAAAAAGTAAGCCGTGTCTCCAAGAAAACTGCGGCAGATTTGCTCCATTAAGTCGCTGTAGATAAACTCGTGAACTCGATCGCTTTGGTGATAAGCACAGAAAAAGTAACGGCGATCACGGTGATTTAGTTTCTTAATATCCGTTTTTGCTTGCTCCATTTCCTCTTGAGTCACTGCTAAAATGCGATCGCATTCGTCGCCAAGTATTTCCAAATGTTTCTTGGAAATTGCATTTTTTAGAATGCAATAACCCTGTTCGTAAAATTGTTGTTTGGATTTTTCCGAGATGCAAATATTCATAAGTTCGATTTTGGATTTGATTTTAATTTAATTTATTAAACTGGGGATGCTATCATTTTCATATTTACTGGAGGAGCCATTGCTGCGCCTCGACGTAAAGGCTTAAATGAGCGATTACTAACCATTGATAGACGAAAGTTGAGCAGAATTGTCGCTAGTACTAGTTTCATCTCAAACTGCGCAAAAGACATCCCTATACAGCGACGGTGACCGCCACCAAATGGCAAATATTCAAAAGGGGAAAATTTCCTTTCTAAAAATCGCTCCGGTCGGAAACGCTTAGGTTCCGGGTATAGTTCTTGGCGTTGGTGAGTCAAGTAAATACAAGGTACTAGCACAGTACCCGTTTCAAACACATAGTTTCTTAACTGGATAGGAGCTTTGGCAATTCGAGCAATAGCTACCAAACCTGGTGGGTAAATGCGTAGGGTCTCCCGACAAACCGATGTAAGATAAGGAAGTTGAACAATGTCCATTGGATTAGGGTTTGATCCGAGAGCCTTAATTTCCTCAAGCAATCGGTCTCGAACCTCTGGCAGACTATGAATCCAATACAAAGCCCATGCTAGCGCCGAAGCACTACTTTCATGTCCCGCGAATAGAAGTGTCATCACCTCATCCCGCAGTTCGATATCTGAAAATTGCCGATCAGCTTCCATACTAACGGATAGCAAAAGACTTAAGACATCTGTACCAATTAATTTAAAATCTTCTCTTCGCTGCTGAATCTCGGAGTAAATGAGTCTATCTATGTGAGATTTTTGACGTAGAAACCGACCCCAGGGACTCCAAGACCCTAAGTCAGATTGGAGAAAATTAAAAAAGAGCAAACTAGAAACTAAAGGAGAACCAGTGACATAGTCAAGTAGCGAAGTATAAAGTTGCTTGAATTGCTCTAATTTCTCTCCTTGTTCTAACCCTAGTACAGTTCTTAAGATAATCTGAAGAGAGATTTCTTGCATAGATAAACGGACAGAAAATGGTTTGCCTGGAATCCAATTACTAGTCACTTGTTTGGTGATGTCAGTTATTAGTCCGACAGCGGAGCTGATGTATTCCCCATGAAAAATAGACATAAACGTTTTTCGCTGTCGCTGGTGTTGCTCGTATTCCGACCAGATGGCGGAGTTTTCTCCTAATAAAGCGCCTGAAGGACCATTTCCAGGAATAGAGCCGAAAAACTTAGGGTTAATAGCAAATAGTTCTTGTAAATCTTCAGGATTGCTAATAAATACCTGGGGAAAATTATTCCATCTGACAGTAAAAATGTCTCCATAATTCCGCGCACAAGCATCTAAAAATTCTAGGGGTCGTGAAATCCACTGAATTGTTTGTAAAAAAGGCGGTATATTTACAACATCGGGTAATTTAGTTTTCATTCTTTTAACTGGATAATTCCGACAATTTTCGATTAGAGTTTATTACGACATTGGCGAGAACTGTTTGCAAACAGGTTAAAATCTTTGTGGCCGTAGTGCTGCGGAATAGATAATTATTATATGTTAATTGCCCGCAAATCTCGTTTCCTTCGTCGTACAAGAAAAGAGATATATCATTTCCCGCTCTTGGTTCGCGATCAAAGTTGAGGCTTTTAGTCTTCAACCCACAAAACTCCGGAGGAAAGATTCGATGCTGTATATAATTAAACGAAACGGGAAGCAGTGGTAAAAAACTCAGCTTATGTTCTTCTAGTAAAATCTCCATCTGTTTCATATAAGGTAAGGATTGATACTCGAATGCTCCCAAAACAATTTGACGCACTTGACCTAGAAGCTCGTTGAAAGTAGGGTCTCCAGATAAATTTGTACGTAACACAACTCCATTACTAAATAGACCGATTAAATCTTTAGTCTCTACATGGTTGCGTCCTTCTATGGGAATTGTGATCAGGGTTTCTGGATTTTCTGTATAGGAATGTATAGATATTTGTAAAGCAGCAAGCAAGAGCATGAATAAAGTTACTCCCAATCGGGTACTTAGAGCTTTAATATTGCTGACTAAATCTTTAGATAGCTTTAGTTGTTGGCTAGCTGCCTGAAATTTAAAAGTTGCCGAACGGGGATAGTCAGTAGGAAAATCTAAAGCTCGCGCTACACCTGATAGCTGTTCTTCCCAGTAGGTATGTAGGCTTTTTAAAACTTGCCCTTGAATGTAATTTTGCTGCCAGCTAGCAAAGTCTCCGTACTGAATGGGTAAGGGGGAAACTGATGGTAATGAATGGTTCTTTATTAAGCTTTCGTAGAACAGTTCCAGTTCTCGAATCAATATTTCAATAGACCGACCATCCATAATAATATGGTGCAGATTCAGAAAAAATATATATTCTGTCTCACTCAGCTTGAGCAGCTTGGCTCGGAACAAAGGACCTTTTTGTAGATCGAAAGGTTCGCAATCTTCTTGTTTTGCTAAACGTCTGGACTCCATCTCCCGTTCTAGCTGAGGTAAATTGCTGAGGTCCACTATAGGAATACAAACTGTCAGTTTTGTCGCAATTTTTTGAACTACTTGGTTTTCTATGAGTACAAACGTAGTTCTTAAGGATTCATGACGTTCTACAACTGCGTTTAAGCTCTGTTCTAAGGCGCTCCGCTCTAGTTCTCCTTTTAAATAGTACGCCTTGAAGGAGCCAAGTTTACTATAAGCAGCACCTAGAGTAGCATATTGGGAAAATGAACTGTTTTGATTAAATTGTTGACGCTGTTGAAGAAGGTTGAAACTAGACTCGACTTGATATAACAAAAAGCGTGGTTGTTGCATGATCGATAAAGGAAAATAATTACTTCCTTCCGCATTGCGTGATAAAGGCTTTATAGTTCGTGGATGTATAGCTACAATATTTGTCTCTGTAACTTGTACTGTCCGACGAACTGTCTCAACATGCTTGGCAAGATCTGCAACTGTAGGAAATTCAAATAAACTTTGTAAAGGAAGCTCTATTGATAGGCTAGTCCGCAAACGAGAAATAACTCGGATAGCAAGTAGAGAATGTCCTCCCAATTCAAAGAAGTTGTCGTTAATGCCTACTGCTTCGATACCTAAAACAGAAGCGAAGATATTGGCTATTATTTTTTCAATTGGCGTGCGTGGTGGGACGTATTTATATTCTCGGGTGATTTCTCTATCTGGTGCTGGTAGAGCTTTCCTGTCTACTTTGCCGTTGGGTGTTAAGGGTAGGGTGTCTAAGGTAACAAAGGTAGAAGGCACCATGTATTCTGGTAGCTTCTGTTTGAGGAATTCACGTAGTTGGTTGATGGTGATTGCTTGAGCATAGGTAACTAGATATGCTAGTAAGCGTTTGTTTCCACTAATTTCTTCTGTGGCAATAACTACGGCTTGTTGGATTTGGGGGTGGCTGTTGAGGACTGCTTCGATTTCCCCGAGTTCGATGCGGAAGCCACGAATCTTGATTTGGTTATCGATGCGACCGAGGAATTCGATGTTGCCATCAGGCAAATAGCGGGCTAAATCCCCTGTTTTGTATAGCTTTTCACAATGCCTGATTCCGAATTCCAAATTCTTGAAAGGATTAGGTATAAATTTTTCGCTAGTTAGTTCTGGGCGATTGAAGTAGCCTCTGGCTAAGCCATCACCTCCGATGTAGAGTTCTCCGGTTACCCCTATTGGCACTGGTTGAAGGTGTTTGTTTAGGATGTATATTTGGGTGTTGCTTATGGGGCGACCGATGGGCACAGAAGTCCCATTAACTCTTGATTGTTTAACCAGATAGCAACAAGTGAAAGTAGTATTCTCTGTAGGACCATAACCATTAATTAGTTGACACTCTGGTAAAAACTTAATTACCTTTTCTACATAAGGTGGAGATAAAATATCCCCGCCTGCCAACAATTGTCGCACAGATTTTAACTTATCCAACTGTTGTTCTACCATTAAATGAAATAGAGCAGCCGTTAACCATAGGGTTGTAACTTGGTATTTCTCAATGAAGCCAGCGATCTCTTCCAAATTAGGAGTATGAGCATACATAACCACTAACTTAGCTCCATTAAGTAAGCTCCCCCAAATTTCAAAGGTTGAAGCATCAAAGGAAATAGGAGCAAGTTGTAAAAACACGTCTTGACAGGTGAGGCTAGCGTAATTAGCTTCTTTAACTAATCGTACTACTCCTTGATGAATAATACTAACCCCTTTGGGAACTCCTGTAGAACCAGAAGTATAGATGAGATCAGCTAAATTATCCGAACTTACCCTAACCTCAAGATTTTCCTGAGAGAGTTGTTCAATCACCCCCGAATTTGTATCTAAACAAACCAACTGTGCTTGGTTTGATGGTAAAGATTCCAGTAAACACTGTTGGGTCAATAGCACCTGAACACCCGAATCTTCTAACATATAATTTAGCCGTTCGTGGGGATAATTAGAGTCAAGGGGTACATAAGCACCACCAGCCTTGAGTATTCCCAACAGTCCCACCACCATTTCAAGGGAGCGTTCCACGCAAATACCCACTAGCACCTCGGGTCTGACTCCCAAGCTTTGCAGGTGATGTGCTAATTGATTAGCTCTTTGATTTAATTGTTGGTAGGTTAACTGCTGATTCTCAAACACCACTGCTACTGCATCGGGAGTTTTCTCAACCTGCTCTTCAAATAGCTGATGAATGCACTTATCTTGGGGATAATCTGTCTGGGTATCGTTCCACTCAAAGAGCAATTGATGCTGCTCCGCTGGTGTCAGCAGGGAGAAATTGGCAACCCTCTGTTCAGGATTGGCAACAATTTCCGTCAGTAAGGTTTGAAAATGTCCTGCCATCCGAGTAATAGTAGCCGCATCAAATAAATCCCTGTTGTATTGCCATTCTCCCATCAGTCTTTGTTCAGTCTCTGTCATTGATAGAGTTAAATCAAACTTAGACGTATGGTTTTCTAACTTTAAAGGAGCTACAGTTAGATTGGATAAAGTGAATTTCTCTATCGGTGAATTTTGCAAGACAAACATAACTTGAAACAATGGAGTATAGCTTAAGGAACGTTTTGGCTGGAGTTCTTCAATTAATTTTTCAAAAGGTAGTTCCTGATGAGCATAAGCTTCCAAGCTTATCTGTCGTACCCTCTGCAATAATTCCAAAAAAGTTGGGTTGCCCGATACATCAATGCGAAGGGCTAGAACATTTACAAAAAAACCAATTAAAGGTTCAAGACAGCGATGGTTACGTCCAGCAATGGGAGAACCAACAATAATATCTTCCTGGTTACAGTATCGAAAAAGAAGGATAACAAAAACGGTTAGGAGGAACATGTATAAGGTTGCTCCTGCTTGTTGACTGAGAGTTTTTAGTTGTTGTGAAAGATTAGCATCGAGGACAAATGATATAGTCTGACCTCTATAGGTCTGTACTGGAGGTCGGACTCTATCGGTAGGTAAATTCAAGAGTGGCTGGGCATTGACTAGTTGCCGACGCCAATATTTTAGTAAAGTATCTAAATGCTCTGTACTTAACTTCTGCCGTTGCCATTGCACAAAGTCGGCGTACTGAATGGACAGTTCGGGTAAAGGGGAAGGCTCTTTCTTAGAAAAAGCTGTGTAAAGACTATTCAACTCTTTTATAAATATTTCCTGCGACCAGCCATCAGCTATAATGTGGTGCATTACCAGGAGCATAATATGAGAAGTTACCCCTAGTTTCATAAGAGTAATTCTTAAAGGAGGATTTTTAGATAGATCGAAGGAATACTCAATCTCTTCGCTGATTATTCGTTGAGTCTCTAGAGACTGTTCTTGCAGTGGTAGCAGATGTAAAGAAATTTCTGTCAAGGGCACAGTCAAATCGGAAGCAATGACCTGTACTGGAGAATTATTAATTACTTTAAAGGTAGTGCGAAGAATCTCATGTCGCCTAATTATTTCTCTAATAGCTTGTTCTAGGGCAGCAGTATTAAGATTGCCAGTTATATTTAATGCTAAGGACAAATTGTAAGCGGGACTTTTTGTGATCAACTGATTTAAAAACCATAATCCTCGCTGAGTATATGAAATAGGAATATTTTCATCTCTTCGTCCTGGATTTATGATGGAGACTTGCCATTCTTGTTTAAGTTTATTAATAGCTTCAGATTCAAGATAACCTGACAAAGTAGCAATAGTCGTCTTTGATTCAAAAAAGTAGTAAGATGGTATTTCTACTGCCAAAAATTCTTGGATTCGAGCAATAATTTGAAATGCCTGTAAAGAATCAAGACCTAAAGCAGTTAAAGGTTGCTGAGGAGTTAATTGCGAACTGGGTATACACATCACATCAGCAATAATCTGCTGAAGATAGAACTCCTTCTGTTCGAGACGCTCTTGTAAAGAAATTGTCAATAGTGCCTCCCAATCTAGTACTTGTTCTCCTTCAATATTGTCAATCCGTTGTATATAACTGCTACCAATTTCATTCAAAGTTCCTGCTATAAATTTAGCTCGACAGAGATAACGCTGAATCTTACCACTAGAAGTCTTCGGAATACTACCTGTCTTAAGCAATAGCACAGCATAAACTTGCAATCCATGTTGTTGAGCTACAGTCTGGCGAATAGCATTTGCTACCACATCAAGATTGAACTTGCGGTAATTACGCTCAACCTCCTGTACAATCACTAGCCATTCTTGAGTATCTACCTCGATAGAAAATGCAGCTCCACAGTTGTTTCGTATTATCGAATGGCTCTGTTGCACTGTCCATTCAATGTCCTGTGGGTAATAATTATGTCCCCGAATAACGATTAGTTCTTTAAGGCGACCAGTAATAAACAACTCGCCGTTTTTCAAAAACCCTAAATCTCCTGTACGGAAAAATGGTCCTTCGCCACTATCTGCTAGATAAGCCTGAAAAGTTTGCTCTGTCTCTTCTGGTCGATTCCAATAGCCTTGAGTTACACTTGCACCTGCCACCCAAATCTCTCCCACCTCCTCAGGAGAGCAGCGGTTTAGAGTATCGGGATGAGCAATAATAATTCGCAATTCCTTCAAGGATTGACCACATCCAACTAATGTTTTTAAGCCAATATCTTCTTGGTTGCCTAGAACTAAACGATTTTGCTCTAGAGCTGCTCTCTGGACAGATTGAAGGACTGGAAGGCTTGTCTTGCTGCCACCAGAAGCAATCAAAGTTGTTTCAGCCATACCGTAGCAGGGGTAGAAAGCTTCACGGCGAAAACCACAAGATTTAAAGATTGTAACAAATCGATCAAGGGTCTTAGCATTAACAGATTCAGAGCCATTGAAAGCTATCTCCCAGCTACTAAGATCAATACTGGCAAGTTGTTCGGGCTTGATCCTTTTAACGCATAAGTCATAAGCAAAATTAGGACCGCCACTGGTAGTCGCTTTATAGCGAGAAATAGCTTGCAGCCAACGAAAAGGCTTCTGAAGAAAAGCTACAGGGGGCATTATAACAACTGAAAAGCCACTAAATATAGGCTGTAGTATTCCCCCAATCAATCCCATGTCGTGATAAGGGGGTAACCAGATGACACCCTTACTGTTGGAACTATGACCAAAACACTGATTAATCATTGCTAAATTGTGCATTATGTTTTTATGACTAACCATTACCCCCTTTGGTGTTCCTGTAGAACCAGAAGTGTACTGAAGAAAAGCCAAGCTATTGCTGTTAATTATCGGTTGATGCCAGTGGGATGCCAGTTCAATTTCTAAGTTATCAGTAGCCAGATAATGTATCCCTTGTAAATTCTTTCCTAATTTATCTTTGATGTTCTGCAATTGAGATGTAGTGGTGAGAATCAAGTTGGCTTGAGCATCTACCGCGATCGCTTGTAACCTGAACTGATTTTGATTATTTCGGCGGGGAGGATAGGCAGGAACAGCGACAACTCCAGCAGATAAACATCCGAAGAAGGCGATAATGTATTCTAAACTAGGTGGATATAGTAACAAAGCACGGGAGCCGCTAGCTTCTATTTGTCGAAGCCTGTTGGCAACAGCCTGGACTTGTTGCTCTAATTCTTGATAAGTCAGACTCCTGGCTTCTTTTTCCCCATCCTGTAAAAAGATGTAAGCTAGTCGGTTAGGTTCTTGTCGGGATCGGTAGTGAAGAATATCTACTAAAGTTGAAAATTCAGACATAATGCTTAGTTATGATTGTTAGTTGCCAAATACTTGTCAGGTAAGGTTCGAGCCTCACGACTCTCCCCTCCCTTAAGAACCGGACTTGATACTCTTCGCATCATACGGCTCAAGCCATACTTCCAGCCTTGAACTTGGATTTTGAGTGTTCCTGTTTGTGACACGCACTGTGTAAG
>JASJDJ010000138.1 GCA_030065635.1 Xenococcaceae cyanobacterium MO_188.B32 | reverse complement strand
AATAATCAAAAGGTAATAACTTAATTGCTTCTTCTGCTGCTAAAGGGCGACTAAACCAAAAACCTTGCATTTCTTCACATTGTTGACTTTTCAATAGTTTCATTTGCTCTTGGGTTTCTACTCCTTCAGCAACTACTCTCAAATTCAAACCTCTACCCAAAGCTACCATTGTTGCAATAATCGCTAAATCTTGAGATTCATTTTTGAGTTCTTTAACAAAGTTTTGATCAATTTTTATGGCATTTAAGGGGAATTTTTTAAGTTTATCTAATGAAGATAATCCAGCAGTGAAATCATCTATAGAAATAGTAACTCCCATATTAGTTAATTCACATAAAACTTGATAAGAATATTCATCATCTTCCATCAGAGTATTAGCGGTAATTTCCAATTCTAAGAAATTTGGTGACAACCTAGTCTCATGTAGAATTGTTTTAATTAATTCAGGAAAATTAGGTTGTTTAAATTCTACATGAGAGATATTAACTGACATTCTAATAGGAGGTAAACCTTCAGCTTGCCAGATTTTATTTTGTTGACAAGCAGTTCTTAATACCCACTCTCCAATAGGAAGAATTAAGCTACTTTTCTCAGCTACTTTAATAAAACTATTGGGTAATAATAAACCTAATTCTGGATGTTGCCAACGTAGGAGTGCTTCTATTCCTTGAATACAACCGTTTTTAGTGTTGACTTGTGGCTGATAATGTAGAAGTAATTCTTTTTTATCTAAGGCACGATATAGAAATTTTTCTAGTTTTAATATCTCAGAAGTCTGAGCGTTAATATTTGAATCATAAAACAAGTAATTACTATTTTCTTGGTCTTGAATTCTAGCTAGAGCCAAGTCAGCATTTTTGATTAAAATTGTACTATTTTCTCCATCTTGAGGATAAATAGCAATCCCAATATTACTATCAAATTGTAGAATTTGCTCTTCAATTTTAAAAGGAGTTTCTAATGAATCAATAATTCTTTTGCTTATTTTTGCTACTTCTTCAACTCCACCAATTTCTGGCATTAAGAGAGCAAATTTATTTCCTTGCCAGTATGAAACAGTATCTCCTAAACGCAGACAGGTTTTTAATCTATCATAAATGCTAGAAAGTAGTAAAAAACTAAAATCTTTATTTATTTGATGTTCAATCTCTTCAAAATTTTCAATATTCAAACACATTACACCTACTATTTTTTTATTCCTTTTAGCATTGGCTAATGCAGTTTCTAATTGTTTTTTATATACTTTTTTTTCGGAAAAATCCCAAAAACTATTCTCATCATCCTGAATTAAGTCATTTTTATTATGTCGTATAATAATATAAAAAACCTGCTCTATTGCTAGATCAACAAAATTGATATCTAAATTTAATTCAATCTTGAATCCATCCTGATGAAAGAGAAAAAAGGTTCCCTGATATTTATTATTATTAGCTACTACTTTATCTAGGATTTTCCTGAATTTTACACTATCAGAAATTAAATCATCAATAATAATACTATTTGCTGTAGTAACAGAATAACCTAAAAGCTTACTACAAGCATCATTGATAAAAACTATTTTTTTACTATTACTATCTATTAGAATTACACTATCAGTTATCTGTTGTAAGAAAGTTTGATATATATTACCTTTATTTTTAGTTAATTGTTCTAATTTTCTTTTCTGAGTAATATCTGTTAGGTAGCTTCGGATAATTTTATTTTCGGGCAGATAATAAGCATTTTGTTTAAAAACATGACTTTCTATTGCTATTTCTCTAACACAAGAAGTAGTTTGTTGATTACAAACTTCCATTAATCCTTTCAATAGAGGATGATTAAGTCTTTTTCTGGTAAGGTCTTTAAATCTAATAAGAGCTACTGAATTTATATAAGTAATATTACCATTAAGATCGATTTCAATAATTGGTTGGGAACTTAATTCCCCAATAGATGATAATCTAACTAATTCTGAATCATTGAGTTGATCGAATTGTTCATAAGGAGCTATTACTGTTTCTTTATTAATTAGAGTTTTGCTGCGATTATCTCGTTGTGAAAATTTTTTATGCTCTAATTCCGATATTTCTGTGGAATTTTCTATAACTTCTGATAAATTGGACAAAATGTGATATCTTGCCTTAACATCATTACTAAATTTGATGATATCTCCATGTTTTAGTTCATGTACTAAACATTTTTTACCATTAACAAATATACCATTGCGACTTCTATTGCCTTGTAGATTACCATCAATAATCCAATAAGAAAACTTATTAGTTTTCATCTCAGTCCTTCGGACAAAAGTAGCATGATATCGTGAAGTTTTTTGGGAAGAAAAAATAATATCGTTTTCAGAGTGTCTTCCTGCAGTATAAGAAGGGTTTTCTAAAGTTATGGTTTTTCTAAACCCAGGTTCTTCTACTATCAATAGATGATTACTTTTTTCAGTTTCTAGCATTATTTATGAACTATAGATATTTTTTTGATCGAGCGATCAAAAATTAGTTAATAGATACTTTTCCTAATATGGTTGGGGATAATTGCAATATCTATCGAAAATGGCGATGTTTGAAAAAATTGAATTGATCATCATCAGTTCAACCTAACATTGAGCAGTAACATGGCATACACTAGGTTTATGCAGTACCTATTCCATAGTTCCCCAAACTATAATCAAAGTTATCAATATAGTTTTTAAAATTTGTACCTGAAACTTTTTGAAAAAAATTTAATCTAGTCTTCTAATTCAATAGTTAGCACCGCAGGAGTATTTCTGACTTGTTGTTCTAAAGGCTTAACTTTTTGGACAAGTTTGATGAATTCTTGATAATCTGGTACTTTTCGATCAACGATATAGCCAGAATCAGACATTATATTGCTGGGAGCTTGATTCATAGCCTTTTTTATTTGTTCTTGTAGGTTAGGTTCAACGCCATTTTTGATAACTACTACACCAGGGGGAATAAAACGACTTTTCTGTAGAATTCGTAATTTTGTTTGAGACTGAAGATTGTATAATTCAAACTCTCTTTCCGATAATGCACCTGCATCTACTTCCCCACTACCAACCCATTGCATAACCTCTTCAGGGGTAGCTGCAAAACGCACTTTTGCTAAAGTTAAGCCATAAAGATCATATAGAGGTAAATAATATCCGGCAGCAGAACCAGGTTGTCCTAAAGCAACTTTTTTGTTGTATAAGTCTGATAACTTTTCAATTTTACTATTTTCTTTGACGATCAAAACCGATCTCTCCAGACTACTTACACTGTCTAGGGGAAATAAAGGTCGATAAAACTTGTTTTCTAGAGCAATTGCAGCTAATCCAGGGGTAGCAAATATAATTGACCATTTCCTACGGCGAATTTGCTCTAAAGCTTGGAGTTCATTATAAGCTGGCTCTATTTCTACAATAGATTTAGTTTCTTTTGCTAGGTATTCTTTTAATAGTTCATAATCATCTACTGATCGCACCTCATCACCATGACTAATTACCCCAATAACAACTTTATCAGCCCTAATTTGAGCAGTTCCATTACAGCCAATTAATAGTAAGGCTAATAAAAAATATCGTTTAACTCGCAGCATTCCCATTACTTTATTTAACTTGAACTCCTCGCCAAAAAGCAACATAGCCTTCGATATTTTTGGCTTTTTCTTTAGCTTGGGGATAATACCAAGCTGCATCTTTATTTTCCTTACCCTCAACTATAATATTATAGTAACTTGCTACCCCTTTCCAAGGACAAGTAGTGTGAGTATCACTAGGTTGAAAATACTCTTGGTTAATTGATTCGGAGGGAAAGTAATGATTACCTTCCACCATTTCAGTGCGATCGCTTTGAGCTAATACAACTCCGTTCCAAACAGCTTGAACCATAATTATGATGATTTTTTAATCTATGTCGTACAATATTTCAACATAATCCCTCAAGACATTTTTTCCTAACAACAGGATTAATCATTAACAATTATTAATCATTAACAATTGCAGGGATTCACGTTAAGCTGAGAATTAGATAAACAATCCCGTGAGTTAGAGAGATTATGGGCGTTCGTGCTATTGTAATATGTTTTTTGTCTGGTGTATTGTGGCTAACCAGTTTGTTAATGACTCCAACAGCTAATGCCCTAACTCCCATTAAACTGTATAACCTCTCCTATGAATCTTGTACAGGGGATATAGCCAAAAATAACGTGGGTAGTGGAGACTTGGGTGCAGTTAACTGCTTCTTGGTTAAAGGAAAAGCTAAAAATATGTCTGGGAAACCCGTAGTTGACGCGGATGTTTTTGGACGGATTTATGATGCCAATGGCAACAATGTTATGGAAAATCGCGGTAGAGTGGGAACAATTGAAGAAGTACCTCCAGGTGTCAGTGATTTTGAAATCAGAATTAGTGTTTCTGCTAATCAACGTACACCCTTAACTCTAAAGCAGTTTAAAGCCTCTGGCTTTGCTGGGAAAGTACGTCCCTTTTACTACGATGATTTTGAAGGGTGAACTACCAGGCAATCACCCTATCGGGTAGAGGGCACTGGTCAAGTAAGATGTGTTGAGAGATAATGGAGCTTACGTAAACTCTATTATTACGCGATCTCTTCGAGATCCGCGAAGCGGCGCGCCCTAATTTTGAACTGTCCAAATTGCAAAGCGTAAAAAAACCATAAAACATGGGATAAATACCCTAATTGACCAGTGCCCGGTAGTCCAAGAGATGAAGTGTATTTATCTACTAAAACATGAACTCGGCTTTTAGGAGTCGGCATATCTGAGGCTGTCCTCACAAAGGTCAACCCTATAAATACCAGAGTTTTGAGATTTTCTGCTTCTATGCGATCGCTGTTATCTTAGTGACATTCACTCTTACCCATAGAGAAATAAAATCCCTCAATTGCTTATTCTCTAAGAGTTTGACACGATTTGGTTTTTTACTTGACTTTTTTCTGATTTCCTTAACTTGTTACCAATGATCCTAAACACCTACTTCAAAAGCAATACCTTCTAGCTCAAAATCATTAGGGAAATTGGCTAGAATACTATCTTTCTCTGTCTCATTGACGAAAATATACGTGCCAGGTACATTTTTATTTTGTAAGCGGAAATAATCTACTCCTCTGTTAGCATCAGCACCATAGACATAGAAAGCGACACCTTCTTCGATAAAGTTGGGGAAGTTCTGACGAATACTGATACTTTCTTGCTCATTAGCGAAAAGATAAGTACCAGGTACACTACTATTTTGAAATCGATTAAGCCGAATTAAATCCTCTCCTGGTTCAACTGCTACTTTAAATGCTTGTCCTTCTTCGATAAAGTTAGGGAAGTTCTGACGAATACTGATACTTTCTTGCTCATTGGCAAAAAGATAAGTACCTGAACGATCGCGATTTTGAAAGCGATTAATGGGAGTATCCAGTAAAACACCAACCCCAGATTTCTTTCACTGACTTGACTTCAATGGCAGTGATGAAAGAGTTGGGTATTGAGGCAGTATTAACTGGCGATGCTCATTTCACGCAGGTAGGAATGGGATTTCAAAAGATACCTTAAAAGATCGGGCGATCGCACTTGTCTTAATAGACGATCGCCTTCTCATCTCGATCGACATGCGATCGCAATCCTTGATTCCCAAACCGAATCATTCCACAGTGGCGATCGCCGTTTAAGTCTCCAAACTCATAAGCGCTCGCACTCTTGACCCGAAAACCCCAGCCAAAAGCGATCGCCTCTCTTATTCCGCAACCGAATCATTCCCCAGTGGCGATCGCCGTTTAAGTCTCCAAACTCATAAGCGCTCGCACTCTTGACCCGAAAACCCCATCAAAAAGCGCTCGCTCTTCTCATTCCGCAACCGAATCATTCCCCCATTGGCGATCGCCGTTTAAGTCTCAAAACTCATAAGCGCTCGCACTCTTGATCCTAAAACCCCATCAAAAAGCGCTCGCGCCCCTGATTCCCAAACCGAATCATTCTGAGACCTTGACATAACACCTTAATCCACCAGTTGGCTGATATAAGTTATCCCTCCCCATCCCAGTTTCACCGCTTTAATTGCGGCATACGCAGTTAGGTCGTTCCAGCATGCATTCAGCCTTACATAATAGTCTAAATCCAATATGTGGGATTAAATTGCACGCTGTGCAACAGGCTTGACAGCGAGTAACTGGTTGGCTTGGGTCGATCCCCTCCTGTATTTTTAACGTATATTTGGTGGTTGCGTTACCAATTCTCATAACAGGTTGGGCTTGAACTGGAAGTATCATTTTCTTTTCTCCTGTTTTCTTTTCTGTACTATAGTTGTGTGTTTTTATGGTGAATATTGCTTTGTAGAAAAGGTGCATTAGCCAAGACAGGCATAACGCACCCCAGACAACTAATTAATTATGCACAAATACCAATACAGCCTAAGGCGGAGCAAATCCCATAGCAGTCTGTACCAGGTCCGCAGGGCTGTTTCATTCAAGGGTAAAAAGAGGTAGATTAAAGCTTTAGGAGTTAAAAACTCTAAATTTGCTCTTATAGTTCAAAAAATGATGGACAAAAGCTTAATTGACTATCTCAAACAAATACCCGATCCGCGGGCTCGGAGTGGTTGTCGTCATCCTCTGTGGCTGGTGCTTCTAATCATAATTATGGGGATGATGAGTGGCTATTGGGGTTATCGACAATTAGGTAGGTTTGTAGAACGTCACAGAAGAGAATTGATTAAAAGACTTCAAATTCCTAAAGCCAGAGTTCCTTCTTATTCCACGATTAGAAGAGTGATGCTCGATTTAGATTACGAAGAGCTACAATTGGTGTTTAATCAATGGAGCCAACAATCTAGTTTGATTCCTGCCGCCGAATGGATATCAGTAGATGGTAAGAGCCTCAAAAATACTGTTAGCAATTACGATAATGCCCAACAAAACTTTATCAACTGTGTTTCGGCTTTTTCCCATCAAAGAGGATTAGTCTTAGGAATAAAAATGATGGAAAACAAGTTTGAGAGTGAAATTAACGTCGTTCGAGATTTAATTGAGTTATTAGATTTAACTGGTGTGGTCTTTACTTTTGATGCTCTCCATTGTCAAAAAAAACGCTCTCGGCGATCGCCGAATCTGGCAATGACTATCTAGTTAAAGTCTACGCCAATGCAACCCAAGCTATATCAACAAATAGAAACCGCATCGAACCAGCAAAAACCACAGCAAAAAGTAGAACAGCAGGAAAAAACTAGAGACCGTCATACTTCTCGAACAATCGAAGTGTTTGAGCCTCCCGCACAACTTGACCCTCTCTGGATTGGTGTGGGTTGTGTGAAGTCGGTCGAACGGAGTGGCACTCGTGGTCATGAGCCTTATTACAGTATCAGTTATTATCTTTGTTCTCTATCCCCTCAATCTCGTCGTTTGGCCGATGGTATTCGAGGAAATTGGCTGATTGAAAATTCTCTTCATTGGGGAGGCACGGACGGCGAACCTGCGTCGCCGTATTGAGTGCCGTTTAAAGATGTCATTACGGAAGAAGATACCAGTCCGCAAAAAGCTGGCTTCGCTCCGAGAAACTTATCTCTGCTTCATTTCCTGGGTTTTAACTCTTTTAAGAACACATGGCTTTGATTCGATTAAAGGAGCAAGAGCGTGAAATGAGTCACAATTTGGCTTATATCCTCAGCTTTTGTACTTAATATTCATTAGCTTTGCTTTTCTTTTATTTTCTTCTTAATGAAACAGCCCTGCGTTTTTAGGGGGGCACAAACCGACTATACCAGTCTAATTGAGTACTATGCAGGCAATCCTCTGGTCTTAAACCTCGTCTCTACCACAATTCACAACTTATTTGCTGGAAATATTGCTGGATTCTTAAAGCAGAACACAGCTATTTTCGGCGATATTTGTGCTCTTTTAGACCAACAGATCGAATGCTTGTCACGGGAGGAAAAAGAGATAATGACCAGTCTGGCGGTGCAAGCAAAACCCGTTTCAATTTCAGATCTGCGATCGCAGATTGAACCTCAAATGTCACCCAAAACTATGCTAGAGGTGCTGGAATCTTTAGAAGCGCGATCGCTTCTAGAACAAAGGAGTGAAAGTTTCTCTCTTCAGCCTATGCTGAGGGATTATCTTAATATGCGATACATCAAAACCTACTACAGTAAAAATCCTGTCGGATAGGAGATAATGAATTTAGGGATCTGTAGCCCTAAGATGAGTTCAGTGCCCAGTGCAATTGTATTGTCTCTAATCCTACTGGCGTGGTAGCAGACCCCATTAAATCCCTCAGGGGGGTAATCATTATGGCAAAGCAACTGTCCCTCGAACAGATAGTTAATTGTGGCGTGAACGAAACTATAGCTGCTGCAATATTATCCCAGATTAATCATTCGCTTGCTTCTTTGTCCGCGATCGAATGCTGGCAGTATTTTAGCAGGGAAATACTCAAACCAAACCATTCCTTTTCCTTACACGAACTGCTTTACCAGACTGTCTTTGCTGAGTGGGACGTAGATCGAGGTTTTCCGCCAGTTTGGATTCCTTCTCAGGAGCAAATTCAAGCTACTAATATTGCTGCTTTGATGGATGAGCTAAACCTAGCTTCTTACTCAGAACTGCATACCTGGTCAGTAAAAAATCGTGCTGAGTTTTGGGAGATAATAATTCGACGACTAAATATTCGTTTTAAAGAAAAATATACTCAAATTGTCGATCTTTCTCAGGGAATAGAATCGCCTCAATGGTTAGTGGATGCGCGGATGAATATTGTCGAAAGCTGTTTTCAAGCTCCTCAAAATGAGGCTGCTATTATCTTTCAACCAGAAGGAGGCTCTTTATCTATTCTCACCTATGGAGAACTGGAGGCTTTAACCAATAGAGTTGCTAATAGTCTAGTGAATCTGGGCTTTTCTCTGGGAGACTGCTTGGCTATTGCTATGCCTATGAATGCGGAATCTGTAGCTATTTACTTGGGAATTATTAAAGCTGGTTGCGTAGTAGTATCTATTGCCGATAGTTTAGCTGCCGAGGAAATCGCCACACGTTTGCAGATATCTAAAGCCAAGGCAATCTTTACCCAAGATTATATTCTTCGCGCTGGCAAACAGTTACCTCTATATACTAAAGTTATCGATGCAGAAGCACCTAAAGCGATCGTGCTGGGGAATAATTCTTCTTTATCGGTTAAACTGCGCCAGCAGGATTTAAGTTGGTCTGAGTTTCTCAGTTCTAAAGAGCAATTCGAGGCTATTGCCGTTCATCCTCATGCTTATACTAATATCCTTTTTTCCTCTGGCACTACAGGAAAACCGAAAGCCATTCCCTGGACTCAAACTACTCCTATTAAGTGTGCGATGGATGGACATCTCCATCAAGACATTCATCCTGGAGACGTGGTAGCTTGGCCGACTAACTTAGGTTGGATGATGGGGCCATGGCTAATTTACGCTAGTCTGCTCGATCGAGCAACTATAGCTCTATATTACGGCGCACCTACTGGAAGAGAATTTGGTCAATTTGTTCGAGATGCGCGGGTTACTATGTTGGGGGTAGTACCTAGTTTGGTAAACACTTGGAAAACAAGTTCTTGTATGCAAGGATTGGATTGGAGTGCGATTAAAGCCTTTAGTTCTACAGGGGAATGTTCCACACCGAATGATATGCTCTTTCTAATGTCTTTGGCTGGATACAAACCCATTATCGAATACTGTGGCGGTACGGAAATTGGTGGTGGATATCTTACTGGTACACTGGTACAACCCTGCGCTCCTTCGACTTTTACTACTCCTGCTTTGGGGTTAGATTTGGCTATTGTTGACGAAAATGGCTATCCTGCCGATAAGGGAGAAGTGTTTATCATTCCTCCTTCCATCGGACTCTCTACTGAATTGTTAAATAAAGACCATCACCAAGTCTATTTCGCCGATACTCCCTCTGCTACCCTGCGCCGTCATGGCGACCAGATCGAGCGTTTACCTAACTCTTACTATCGCGCTCATGGTCGTGTGGACGATACAATGAATTTAAGCGGTATTAAAGTCAGTTCCACAGAGATAGAGCAAGTACTAAATACTTTAGAAGAAGTCTGCGAGACTGCTGCGATCGCTGTATCTCCTCCTCAAGGAGGCCCAAGCCAACTAGTAATATACGTGGTAGTCGCGCCTCAAGTTCAAACAGATAAAGACAGGCTAATGACTTCTCTGCAAACGGCAATTAAGCAACATCTCAATCCTTTATTCAAAATTCGTGACCTAGTGATTGTCGAGATACTACCTCGCACTGCCTCTAATAAAGTCATGCGCCGAGTCTTGCGCGATCGCTATCGCCATTATGTTAATCAAATAAATTAAAACCCACATTCATCAGCCCCACAAATGAAATACATCTGTGGGGCTGCTGGATGTGGGTGGCAATGAATGGTTCGCGAGGGAGCGAAACCACCTCCCGGAAGAATCGGATTAATTTCCTCGAACTCTTGAGAGGTCAAAGAACAGATTATGTGCTTAGTAGTGAAGCCTTAACCTACATGGTTGAACACAAATTGCCCCAGTCAAAATGGCTACCTCGCCAGTGGTAAAAACTTGATTCCCACCTTAGGGAAACTCATTGCCCAAAAAGCCAAGGTTAGCCTGGGCGACCTCGCCGATCGAGTCTCTGTGTCATTAGCCTAAGTTTTTGTGGCGAGCCCACCCAGGCTTTTTTGAGAAGGTTCGATTGTGTTAGAAAATTTAAGACAGACTACCGAACATTCTTGGATGGCAATCTATCTAAGAATTCTTGCCGTTATTATCGCTTATGGTGGATTAGTTCATGGAGCTAATTTAATAGGATTTGGCGAAATGCCCTGGAGTAAAATGCCTCTAACTTGGAGAGTGGAAGATATTGTCTACGGTTTGTTAGATACAGTAACGGCTATTGGACTCTGGCAAAGAACAGCTTGGGGAATATTTTGTTTTTTGAGTGCGATCGCTTCTCAATTTATAATTTATACAGTTTTTATCGATTATTTTGTTTTTACCAGCGAACAGAGGCAAACAATTTATGGGCTTTTAGGTACTGAACTAATTTTGTTATTAATATTCTTTGTTTTATTCTTTACCAAAAAGTAATATCAAATATAAAAAAGAATTTGGCTTTTTAAGCTTAGAGCGACCGCGCCTTTATTAGTTAATCTACTAATGTATACTTCTTGCTTAACTTTCATTATCGATGACTCAGTATCAAACAACCCTAGAACCAACTTGGAGTAAAATTATCAGATTACTTCGTTGGGACAAACCTGCGGGAAGACTAATTTTAATGATTCCTGCTTTGTGGGCGGTTTTTTTAGCTGCTAATGGTACTCCCCCCATACCTTTAGTCGGGGTGATTATTTTGGGTACCTTTGCTACTAGTGGGGCTGGCTGTGTAATTAACGATTTCTGGGACAAAGATATCGATCCGCAAGTAGAAAGAACTAAAAACCGTCCTTTAGCTTCCCGCGCCCTCTCTATTAGAGTAGGTATTGTGATTTTTTTTATTGCCCTTACTTGTGCAGCTATTTTGGCATTCTATCTCAACCGTCTTAGTTTTTGGCTTTGTGTAGCTGCCGTTCCTGTTATTATTGTTTATCCTTTGGCAAAAAGAGTTTTTCCCGTGCCTCAATTAGTATTATCGATCGCCTGGGGATTTGCCGTGTTAATTAGTTGGACGGCAGTAACAGGTATGTTAGAATCTCCTACTTGGACACTTTGGGGAGCTACTGTTTGTTGGACGCTGGGATTTGATACTGTCTACGCGATGTCCGACAAGGAAGACGATCTTAAAGTCGGGATTAATTCTAGTGCCATCTTTTTTGATAAATACGTCACAGAAGTTGTAGGAATATTTTTTGTAGCTACGGCTGGTTTAATGGCATATTTAGGTTACCAAATGGGCTTACATCCAGTTTTTTGGCTAGCTTGGATTATTGCTGTTGCTGGTTGGACTAAACAATACTTGAAATTGCGCCAACCCGATATTCCTCGTCCTGTTTACGGACAAATTTTTGCTCAAAATGTTTGGATTGGTTTTATTTTATTAGCAGGAATGATTGCTGGTACGCTGTTTTGAATAATTCAACAACCAATTAGCAGCAGTAGCACGACGAGTTTGCCTGGGACCAAATTCACCAATTTTATAACCTTTAAAACCTAGTTTTTCTTTTAATAATTGTTTATTTTCTTTGGGTATAGAACGAGTAAGCTGAACTGTTGGCGGACGATTAGCAATAAAATCTGGTGGTTCGGGATACTTTTCTCTCCATTCTTCGGCTACATTACTGGTATCCCAACTCTGAGTAGATTCGTCATAGCGATAGCCTAAATAATGCCACACTAATTGATTGACAGTAGCATCATCAATTTCTTCTTTGAGAATTGCCCAGATAGTATCTGTGTTTAGAGGAGGTAAGTTAGTCATTAGGGTAGGGGCAAACGGCCGTTTGCCCGTACGATTATCAGTTATCAAACAACTAATAACAAACAAATAAAATATATCTATATTCTTAGATTACTATTTAGTTAGCATTTATGTTTGGTTAGCTTGGGTAATTTTTACTATTTCTGTTCCTCTCCGCCATACTCGTGTTGGTGTTTCAAGATCGATAGTTTGAAAACCAAAGCGTTGATAAAAATCTGTCAGTCCACTACCGTCAGTAAGTGTTACAGAAACATAGTTAGAATTTTGTAGATAAGCCAAAACTCCTGACATACATCTTGTAGCAATACCTCGACGACGATAATTGGGATGAGTTATGACATCTAAAACTTGAGCAATATAAGGATCGCCACATACCCTGGCAAATCCTACTAGTTGCTTATTTTGAGTACAAGCCGATATATAGTAATGGCTTACTCTAATCATTTCCTCTGTCTCAGTTTCGGTTCGACGGTTGTGCAAATCCCATCCAATTATTCGATATAAGGCGTTGAGTTGAATAAGATCGATCTCTCCATTTTCAGTAAAAGTAATGTTAGATAAATATGTATTCTCTTTCATGATTTTTGGTTCAATTAACAAGAGAATTTTCTCTATACTTTAAAAAAACTGAGTAATATTATTAAACTATAAAATTATATTGCTCAGTTTTTTGATAACTATGTCTTTTTCTTCTCCACCTTTGACTTATCCTCCCACTCATCAAGATAACCAAATCGATCGCTATCATGGTATTGAAGTAAAAGACCCCTATCGTTGGCTGGAAAATCCTGATTCGGCAGCTACAAAAGCTTGGGTAACAGCACAAAATAAAGTTACTTTTGATTATCTAGAACAAATACCTGCTAGAGAAAAAATCAAACAGAGAATTACTGAACTATGGGATTATGAAAAGTTTGGTATTCCTTTTAAGCGAGGAGAACGTTATTTTTATTTCAAAAATGATGGCTTGCAAAATCAAAGTGTTCTCTATACTTTAAAATCTTTAGATGATGAACCTAAAGTTTTATTCGATCCTAATACTTTATCAGAAGATGGGACAGTTGCTTTATCTGGTTTGGCTATTAGTGAAGATGGAAAATTAATGGCTTATGGTTTGTCTACTGGTGGTTCGGATTGGATTGAATATAAAGTTAGAGAAGTAGAAACAGGAAAAGATAGAGAAGATCTTATTAAATGGATTAAGTTTTCTGGTGTATCTTGGACAAAAGATAATCGAGGTTTCTTTTACAGTCGCTACGATGAACCCAATGAAAAAACAAAACTAGAAGATATTAATTACTATCAAAAACTTTATTACCATCGTTTGGGAATTACTCAATCAGAAGATACTTTAATTTATCATAGTCCTGACCAGAAAGAATGGAAATTTCGTGGTATTGTCACGGAAAATGGACGCTATTTAATTATTATTGTTTTGCGAGGAACAGACCCAAAAAACTTGCTTTTTTATCAAGATTTACAAGACCCAGAAGGGAAAGTAATTGAATTAATTAGAGAATTTGAAGCCAACTATAGTTTTATCGATAATGATGGCTCTATCTTTTGGTTTAAGACAGATTTAGACGCACCTTGTGGACGAGTAATTGCTATAGATATTAATAATCCCGAGGGAAAAAATTGGCAAGAAATTATTCCCGAGTCAGAAGATACTTTAGAAGGAATAGGAATTCTAAATAATCAATTTGTTGCTGATTATTTAAAAGATGCGCGATCGCAAATTAAAATATTTAATCTTGATGGTACTTTTGTGCGGGAAGTAACATTACCAGGAATTGGTTCTGCTGGTGGCTTCGACGGCAAAAGATACGATACAGAAACCTTTTATAGTTTTACTAATTTTACTACTCCTCCTACTATCTATCGCTACGACATGACTACAGGAGAAAGTACTCTTTTTCGTCAACCAAAAGTTGATTTTAATCCCGAAGATTATCAAACTCAGCAAGTCTTTTACCGCAGTAAAGATGGGACAAAAATACCCATGTTTATTACTTATCAAAAGGGATTAAAGCTAGATGGTAATAATCCTACTTATCTCTACGGTTATGGTGGTTTTAATGTCTCCCTTACTCCTAATTTTTCTATCAGCAACTTAGTTTGGATGGAAATGGGGGGAATTTATGCTGTTCCCAATCTTCGTGGTGGTGGCGAATATGGAGAAGAATGGCACAAAGCAGGGATGAAAGCCAATAAACAAAATGTTTTTGATGATTTTATTGCTGCTGCTGAGTGGTTAATTGCCAATAAATATACTTCTAAAGATAAACTGGCGATCGCGGGAAGAAGTAATGGCGGACTATTAGTTGGGGCTTGTATAACTCAACGTCCAGATTTATTTGCAGCAGCTTTACCCGCAGTGGGTGTAATGGATATGCTGCGCTTTCACAAATTTACTATTGGTTGGGCGTGGTGTTCGGAATATGGTAGTCCAGATAACGAAGCAGAATTTAAGACACTATTGTCCTATTCTCCCATACATAATCTCACTAAAGGTACAAAATATCCAGCCACTCTAATTACTACTGCCGAGCGTGACGATCGCGTTGTGCCGGCCCACAGTTTTAAGTTTGCTGCTGCCCTACAAGAAGCTCACGCAGGAGACAATTCAGTTTTAATCAGAATAGAAACGAAAGCAGGACACGGTGCAGGGAAGCCAACCACAAAGATAATTGAAGAAATTACCGACAAATGGACTTTCTTGGTAGATGTTCTGGGTTTAGATTTGTCTTAATTGAGTAGGTTGAACAAACCTATAAAAATTCTAGGAAAAATCTTGGGGAATAAAAGAATAAATTACTGCATCATGAGCTAAACCGTGAATTTCTAGCCTATTCCTGCTTACACCTTCCTTGAATGCACCTGCTCTTTCAGCAACTCGCTGACTGGGAATATTTTGCACCGAAACCACAATTTGGATGCGTTTCAACTGCAACTGTTTAATGCCAAACTCAGCTAGTGTCTTAGTTGCAGAAGTAGCGTATCCCTTTCCCGTATATCCAGTTCTAATCCAATAACCAAGATTAGCAGACCAATTTGGTGATAAAATACCCAATCCACAACCACCAACTATTGTACAGGAGCGATTGCGGATGCTAAAACCAAACTGTTTTCCTTCATTCCAAAGCTGAGGTCTTGTTTTAAGCCATTCTTCGGTTTCAGCGATACTATAATTAGGGTGACACCAGGGCAACCAAGGATAAAGGCGATCGATTGATTCGTAAATAGCTGTAAATAGTTCGGCAGTATCTTCTAAAGTATATTTTTGCAGAATGACTAAATCCGATTCAAGGCGATCGTTTACCATCATGAATAATAAACAAAGTTGTACAATATTTCGTTGGGCGTGGTGTTCAGAATACGGTAGTCCAGATAACGAAGAGAAATTTCAGACACTACTTCCCTATTTTCCCTTACATAATCTCATTAAAGGTACAAAATATCCAGCTATTACTACTGCCGATCGCGTTATGCCGGCCCACAGTTTTAAGTTTGCTGCTGCCCTGTTACTATTGATTCTGCTGATAGTGCTTCTTTGAGATAACGGGACTTTCGGAATTAGACGGTTATTTGAGCCTATTTTTAGCGATCGAACTCCGAAAGTCCAGTTAGATAGCTTTGACTAAATAAATTACTGCAAATGATACTTGAAATGCTTTTATTTAAGACGATTTTGTTTGAATATCGAGTTATTTTCTCGATAGATTTTTCTAAAAAAATAACTGGTATCTGCTGCTATATTTTTGGGTTTGGGAATGTGTATCGCTTTCGATCCAACATCAAAATACTTCTGTTGGAAATCAAATCCAGGTTGTTTAATAAATGCTTCTTTAACTGAAGAACGTACTCCGTCAGCTCCAACTAAAAGGTCGTATGACTGAGAAATGCTTTTATTTTCATTAGCGACTAATTTAACTGTATGTGCCTTCAAATCTACATCAACACAAGGGGCATTGAAGACAATTTTTAGTCCATATCATTGATGATTTTTAACTAAGCTGTTATGCATTTAAATTGGGTATAATAACGAAGCTAAAGACGAGCGATCGCCCAAAAAGATGCCAGCGAAAAATTATCTAACATCAGAGCAAAAGGAAAAACTGCATTCATGCTCTAAAAAGAGAAGAAAATGGAGACATTAGAGAGAGAATATTAATCTTGTTATTGCTCAATTTTGGCAGTACTCTCAGGAGCAAATGGGTTAGGAGCGATCGCCACCTACGGTAAAAGCAAGCAGGCCTGGTTGGAGACGTTTTTAGACTTACCCCACGGCATTCCGTCACACGATACCTTTGGGCGAGTGTTTGCTGTACTTGACCCTATAGAGTTGCTTTCATAGCTTTCTGGCTTGGATAAGCAGCATCACGGAGAAATTGGGTCTCGAACTGATTCATGTCGATGGGAAGACAGCCCTTCGGCTCTTATGACCGGGAGGGCAAACTCAAAGCAATGCATAGTGTGAGCGCCTGGAGCAGTATCGAGTGGTACTGGGCTAGGTAGTTAAATCAAGAAAAAATAGTCGCAAATAATTCATGCACTTTTTCAGTTCAGGTCAAGAAGATTCTTCTTTTTGATAACATTGATTGACCAAAGAGTTTTTCTTCCCATTGTTTGAGGTCTATATTTTTAATATTTTCTAACCCATCTTCCGCACCCTAAAGTGTCACAACTCATTCTCTGAGAATGATAATCAATCTAGATGACGTAATAGTACTAATGTTTAAGTTGAGTCAGAATTTGGCTCAAGAGAGATTTCATGGTAAAAGAGACTATTGCGGAATCTTAATTGCTACCAAAATAGTCTC
>JASJDJ010000137.1 GCA_030065635.1 Xenococcaceae cyanobacterium MO_188.B32 | reverse complement strand
GGCAAGCGATCGAAGCATTTAGATAATCGCTCGAGCTGCTTCAGATGCTTGGTAACATTTGTGGAGCGCTCGCCACAACTATCGATCGAGTGCGTTGATCGATAACTCAATTTCCCATCAACGAAAAATTTACAGGAGGCATTAATTTATATGCAAATAGTTAGCTTCTGCTTCTAGTTGTCTGACTAGTTTTTCATTTCCTTGAGTTCTAGCAATCTCTAAACGATGTTGCAAACTCTTACGTAGACTTTCACGATAAGTGGAAGCAGCTTTTTTTAAGGTTTCCTGACGATTTTTGCTCATAGTGAACTTTTTTATTTAGATTTATACTGTATTTTATGTCCTCCTCATATTTCGAGCATAGCATTTTGTCATGAAAAATTTACTTAATAATTTGTAAAACAGATTACATTTACTAACGGAATGACGAGAAAAAAAATACTTACCTTACTCACTGATTTTGGTTTACAGGATATTTATGTTGGCGTAATGAAAGGTGTCATTGCCTCAATTAATCCAGATATCCACGTAATCGATCTTACTCATCAAATACCCGCTCAAAACATTGTTGCTGCTAGATTTTGCTTGTTAAATGCCTATACTTTTTTTCCTGAGAACACAGTTCATGTTGCTGTAGTCGATCCTGGAGTGGGCAGTCAAAGACGGGGAATTGCTATCCAATACGATCGAGGTTTTTTGGTAGGGGCAGATAATGGCTTATTTAGTGGGGTTTTAGCTCAATCTGCTGTTATTGCTGCTGTAGAATTGACTAACTCTGATTATTGGAGAGTAGCGAACCCCAGCCATACTTTCCATGGTCGTGATATTTTTGCTCCTGTGGGGGCGCATTTAGCTAATGGCGTTGCGTTGAAAAAATTAGGCAAGACGATCGATCCCGATAGTCTTGTTCAATTGTCTCTTCCAGAATTAACCATAAACGAACGAGAAATTATCGGTTGTATTCAATATATCGATCGCTTTGGTAATCTAATTACAAATATTTCTGCTGAGTCGATCGAGGGTAAATTTTGGTCGGTAATAGTAAAAGAGCAAGAAATTAGTTGTGGTAAAACTTATAGTGATGTGGAAATAGGAAAAATTATTGCTTTAGTGGGCAGTCACAGCTGGATCGAAATTGCTGTGAGAAATGGAAGTGCTAGAGAAAAATTACAGATAGACTGGGGAGAGCAAGTAATAGTTAGAATTTTAACATAGGGTGTAACTGCGAAGGTGGTTGAAAAGAATCGATCGTTTCTGTTAGTTTTTGGGCGATCGCCAGTAATGACATGTCTTGCCATCTTTTACCGACAACTTGTATGCCGATAGGTAATCCTTCTTTACTTTGCCCGATGGGTATAACAACGACAGGATTGCCCGTTAAATTTAGAGGCATAGTGTAACACATATAAAAAAACCACTACCTCGCTTTAAGGCTGGTAGTGGTTACTTAATTATGAGACAAAAATCAATAAATTATTGATTCTTAAAAGAATTAACCCAAGACCGTAATTGTTCTTTGGCAACTTCTCGACCACCTAAACCAAAAGCAAGAGCGATCGCCACAGCAATACCACCTAAAAGTAAACCAAAGGCTAAGTTCACAATACTAGGTGCAACGCCCATCTCAGTTAATGCTAATGCTCCCACAAAAATCACAATAGCAACACGAGCAGCTTGTGCTAGAGTTTTTGCCTGTCCAGCACCAGAACCAGCAATGAGATTGAAGGCAAGATTGGCTAGATATAAACCAATACCAAATATCACTACTGCAATGAGTACCTGACCGGCAATTTGCAGGATAATACGCACTACATCAGCTAATGCTTCGATACCGAGAATATCTACAGCAGTCAAGGAAGCAACCAACATGATTGCTACTAAACTAATTAGACCAACCAATTCTGAAGGAGTTTTCGTTCCCATAGAAGTGGTTTGAATAACTGTAGGTTGTTCTGTTTGATCGGGTCCAGAAGAGGGAGGAGTTGTTGAAGGAGGACGAGTTATACCTAGCCAGCGGAAAAAGTTATTAAAACCAACACCAACTAAGATATTAGTAATAAACTCCGATACATACTGACCGACCGTGTATGCCAAAGCCAAAACAATGCCAGCAGCAAATAGTTTTGGTAGCAGGTTCAATACCTGATTGAGCATATTAATTGCTGGCTCGGAAATTGCCTCAATTTGGAGAGCCTCCAAAGCAGCGATCGCTGTAGGAATTAAGATCAAAACAAAGACAATTGTCCCAATAATCCAAGAGAGAGACCGAGTCCCACTTTCACTAGCTAGCCCAATTTTTGAGCCTATTCTGTCTATCCCTGTGGCAGCTAGTAAGTTAGTTACCAAACGACGGATTATTTGGGAAACAAACCAGCCAACTGCGCCGATTAATATTGCTGCCAAAATATTAGGCAGAATTGCCAAAATTTCGTCAAGTAAACCCTGTACTGGTTGGAGAGTTCCTTGTAAATTAAGTGTATTGAGGACAGAAGGTAAAAATAGTAAGAAAATAAACCAATAAAGGGCATTCCCAATAGTATCGCTGAGGGCAAAATCCGATGAATCCATCTGTTGCCCAAAACGTTCATCCAGATTTAATGCTCCTAGTCCTCTAGTAACTAACATCTTGACTATGGTAGCCAGAACCCAAGCTATACCTAATAAAAAGCCCGCACCAACGATTTTTGGTAAGAAGCTTGTTACCTGCTCTAAGAGGGAATTGAGTGGCTCAGAAACCGCTTCTAATTGCAAGGCATTCAAAAATCCGACAATCGCAAATAGTAAAATCAGCCAATAAAATAAATTGGCAATCCAATCTTCTATGGGAATTGACTCTCCTGAACCTCCGGAAACCCAACTAGCAATTCGATTGTCAACATTAGTGCGATTGAGTAATCCTTTGATTAAGCCTTTAACTATAGAGGCAACAATCCAGCCTATGATAAATATACCAATGGCTTTGACTAAATTCAGAACAGATGTACCTAAGTCTAGACCCAAGTTAGAGATCAATTGATTAGACGTAGCTGCCTGTGCCAACAGCCAAGGCAGTGTTGGCGAGATAGTACTTATTATTTGTGTCATTTTTCCTGTCTTAGTTCATCCTCATCTTCCTGTAAAATAACCGGGAAGAATGGCAATATATTAATTAGCGTCAATACATTTTTAGGCATAATGATGGCGAATTAGGCTAAAAACACTTAAAAAGTTAAGATTCAATACTTTTAGTGCTCTTAAAATCTTTCTTACCATTACTTTCTCTTGAACTCCGTTTACATCATGTTTATCTCGATAACAACCTTTTTAGCCTTCAGCTTGTCTCTCGTCATCTTGAAATAGTGGAAATTTGCTAAAAACTTAACAATTCGGCATAATTGAACTTCAAATTTTACAATTATTAGCAATCATCATGTCACTAATGCAAAATTTTGAACAGTCTATAGAAATTAAAGCAAGTGCAGTAGTAGTCGAGCGTTGTTTTACAGAGTTAGAATTAATGCACCGTTGGCTCAATCCAGTCTTATATTGCGAACCGATTGGTAAATGGAGTACGCAAATTGGTAGTTTGAGTCGCTTTGTTATCAAGACTCCTTTGTGGCAGCCAACTTTAAGAAGTGTTGTGGTGGAGAGGGAGCCTGGTTTGATTGTCTGGCAGTTTGAAGGTTTTTTTAAAGGGCGCGATCGCTGGGAATGTCAGCCCACAAATAATGGTACATATCTACTAAATCGTTTTGAGTTTGAAATTCCTAACCCCATAGTTAGTTGGGGATTTAATTTTTTTGCTGCAAAATGGACTAAACAAGATATGCAAGCACAATTACGTCGTCTTAAAAGGGTAGCTGAAGAAGTTTATCAAGTCGATCGATAATTGAGTTCGGAGTTCGGAGTTCGGAGTTCAGAGTGACCTTCGGTAGTCGCTTCGCGTACGGAATTCGGAGTTTGGAGTTATGAGTCAGAAACCAACCAATATTAACACTGAACTAGCGAGAGAGCGTAATCGCGCTGCTGCGGAGCGTACTTTGATGGCTTGGATTCGTACTTGTTTGTCTCTAATTAGTTTTGGGTTTGGGATCGATCGTATTTTTTACGCTATAGAACAAACTAGTGTCGGCGAAAACATCGATCCTTTTCATCTGTCGCGTATAGTAGGACTGGCTTTTATCAGTATTGGCACTGGTGCAATGATGCTGGCAGCAATAGATCATCGCCGAGAGTTAAAACGTATTCTCGACGACAATTATTTGTATGCTCCTCGTACATCTCTTTCTTTAGTAGTTTCTGTATGTCTTGTCTTAGTAGGAGCTTTTGCTTTTCTTGGTATTTTAATTAAAGCTAATTCTTAAAGACTAATCCGCAACACCTATTTAAAAAGGTGCGATCGTCTAGCTCGATTATTTTGACTTGATAACCAGCCAAAGCTACTGCATAGGCTACTGTACAAATATCAATAGTGATAACGGCAAGAAATAATAGTTATATATCGATCGCTAACTTGATAGACTAACCTGTTTGTCTCATCTATTCTTCTCGACCAATAGCCCGATAAGTTTGCTTTTAAAGGTTCTGGTTTACCTATTCCTTCAAAAGGAGTTGCCAAAGTTTCTTGTACCAAACGGTTAATTCTTTTGAGAGTTTTTTTGTCTTGTTTTTGCCAGTACAAGTAATCTGACCAACCATTTTTATCCCAAGCAAGCTTACGCATCGATTAAGTCGTGTTCCTCAATCTCTCCTGCTTCAACTGCTGCGATCGACTCCTTTAATCTTTGAGCATTGGCTGGCGAACGCAATAAATACAAAGTTTCCATGATCGAGTCATAATGGCTCTTGGACATAATTACTGCATCATCACCATCTCGCCTAGTGATAAATGCTACTTCAACATTTTCAGTTACTAGATCTAAAATATATTTAAAATTTTGCCGTGCTTCTGTAAAGTTGATTATTTTCACTGCCAATATATGTACTTAGTTAAGTACATATTATCATAATTATCTTTGGCTTGATGTCAATTGTGAGAATCTTTTTTATATCGATTACTGCTTTCAAGAATCCTCTGCTCCCTTAAATAGTCGATTCGAGCTTGTAGCAGTTCGGTCTTGAAATCTTTTTTCATTATCTCAATTTTATGGTCGGTGGTCTTTTCCATCATTTCAACCATCAAGCTAGATGTTTGATTAGATAATCTCCTACTCTTAAAGCGTTAGCAATAATTGTTAAGGCAGGACTTATAGCCGTACTGGAAGGAAAAAAACTACTATCAACAACATAGAGGTTATGAACATCGTGAGTACGACAGTTGAGGTCTAATACTGACCATTTGGGGTCTTCTCCAAAGCGACAAGTACCGCATTGATGTGCCACAACTTGAAGGGGTGCGCTGCCGTAAGGATGGATACCGCGAGACTGTTTATCTGTAGCTTTGAGGACTTCTTGCCACCGATATAATAGACGGTCGTGGGCTTCTAGATTGTTAGAAGTGTAACTGAGGTATAGCTTATTTTTAGTCCAGCTAACTCGATTACTAGGATCGGGTAAATCTTCAGTCTGTAGCCACCAGCCGATCGAACGTTTAGCTAATTGCTTCAAACCAAATCCTGGCATCCGTTTGGCTGCGATCGATAAAATAGGTGGAGACTCGGAAAAAATTACGTCTTGCAGAATTCCCCCCGAATCTTGAATATGACCCAGAGGATAGGGAAAGTCTTTGTCACCCCAGTAAAAATCATTGATGTAAAGAGTGCGTTGAAACAATCCAGAATTAGGCTGAGGAGATTGCTGTAAAATTACCGTCATCAGTTGTTTCATTAGATTGCGCCCCACTAGATCGGAACTGTTAGCTAGTCCTTGAGGATGTTTTTCATTAGCCGATCGCAATAATAAGGCAGCAGAATTAATTGCACCACAAGCAAGTACAACTATATCACCCATAAATAAATAGGATTCGCCGTTTATTCGTGCTTCAACAGCTTTAACTTCTGTTCCCGAAGGATTAGTATGTAAAGCCACGACTTTAGCAGATGTTTTTAAAGTTACCTTATGACCAGCGCGTAGGGCAGGACTAACTCCTGTATCTTCTGCATCGGTGCGTCCTTCCTTCCCAATACCGATGGGTAAGTAGGCTGGATGTAGTCCGTATTTAGAAAGGCGAGCGCTAATTTCTTGCATTTGCGGAATGCGATCGACTGGTGGCAAGGGATAATCTTGGCTTCTAGGGGGTTCTGTCGGGTCATCACCTGCCTTGCCGTGAGCGCGATAAAGTTTTTCTGCTTTTGTGTAGTAAGGTTCAAAATCTTGATATTTTAAAGGCCATTCTGGGGAAATACCATCTTGATGCTCTACTTTCTCAAAATCTCGTTCCCGCAGACGCATTAAAGCACCACTATAAATTTTGGTATTTCCGCCTACACAGTAACTAGTTTGAGGCTGAAATGGTTCTCCTGCATTGTCGTACCATTTTTCGGGAGCATGATAATTTTCTTTTTTAAAAACCTCTACTTCTAATAACTGCGAACTTTCTTTCTCGGCAAAGTCTCCTTGTTCTAAGACCAAGATTTTTTGGCCAGCTTCTGCGAGTTTACGGGTTAACGTACCTCCTCCCGCACCAGTGCCAACAATAATTACATCGTAATAGCGATCGTCGATAATCATAGTTTGCTGATTGTTAATGGTTAATTGTCGATCTTTGATTGTTAATTAGGAAACCAATCTTCATCTAAAACTTGCGTTAAAGTTAGTTCAATTTGTTCTGGCAAATCGAATAATTTGCTCATCGATCGCTTGGAATCAGGTAAAATTTCTGCATACATTTCAGCTAAATTTGCTTTTAAACTAGGAGATTCTTTCAGTCTTTTACGCAGCAAAACTCGAAAGTTAACTACTTCTGATTGCCAATGCTTTTGGTTTCTCTCTTTCTCTGCTTGCCAATACTTAAGTTTTAACAAGTGTTCAGTCAAACGCAACAATAGACTTTCTACAGCGCGTTTTTGACTTTTACCCATGTCTTCAATTTCTTCAATTAGATTGTCCCAATCTACATTTAAATAATCTTTGTTTTTGAGTTTTTCAACCATTGTTTGAGTCCACAAATAATAGTCTTCTTCATATTTAATATTCATTTGCATAAAAATATTCATATGAGTTTATTTCTTAAATTATAAATGTAGAAGATAGGGAGCAAATCGTGTTTCAATATTGTAATCATTGGTTATAAGCTCTTCATTGCCAGACATAGATCAAAATAAATAAAATAATCCAAATGACATCGACAAAGTGCCAAAATAACGAAGTTGCTTCTACACCAAATTGTCCGTCTTCGTAATTACCAGGAATAAAAGAACGAATAAGCATAATTCCTTGAAGTAGAACACCAGTAAAAACGTGTAAACCGTGAAAACCCGTTAACAGATAAAAAGTTCCCCCGAAAACACCAGAAGTAAAACCAAATTTAAGGCTTTGCCACTCTACTGCTTGTCCATAAAGAAAATAGCTGCCCATTGCCATAGTTAATAGCCAAAAGAAACGAAATCTCCACAAATTTTTATTATGAAGATAACGTTCGGCAATATAAATTACAAAACTACTGGAAACTAAAATTACGGTATTAATAGTAGGGTCTCTAACTTCTAGCCCTTCTACACCAGGGGGAAGCCAGTTAGAGGTAGTAGTTTTATAAAGAATGTAGCCAGCAAAAAAACTCAAGAAAATAATACTTTCTGACAGCAAAAAGACAATGAAGCCAAACATACTATTGCCCGCTTCATCATGTTCGTGTTCGTGCGCGATCGCGTGGCTAGATTGATGTAATCGCTCTTTCTCTATAACAGGTTCTAAAGTAGTCATATTTTGTTAATGGTTAGTGGTTAGTAGTTAGTAGTTAGTAGTTTTGTTAATTGTTTTTCCCCATCTTCCCCATCTCCCCCATCTCCCTAATCTCTCTTGTCTCCCCTACTTTTACCCGCCCATATTTTCAGTTAATGGTTCTGTCTTGCCATAGCCATAGGGTTCGGAGACGATAATAGGGATTTCTTCAAAGTTTTCTACATCAGGAGGAGAAGACACCAGCCATTCCAAACCAATTGCCCGCCAGGGATTATCTACAGCTTTCTTACCAGCAATCCAAGAAGCAACGACGTTGAGAATGAAAGGTATGGTTGACATTCCTAACAAAAATGCCCCAATACTAGCTACTACATTCCAAAAAGCAAATTCAGGGTCGTAGGAAGCAACTCTTCTCGGCATTCCCATCAAGCCTAAGGGGTGCATGGGGAGAAAATTGAGGGTAGTACCGATAAAGGTCAACCAAAAATGTAGTTTTCCCAATCCTTCGTAGTACATTTTTCCAGTCATTTTGGGAAACCAGTGATAGATGCCAGCATAGATTCCGAAGACGATCGCGCCATAGATGACGTAGTGAAAGTGCCCCACTACAAAATAGGTGTTGTTAACGTGAATATCTACAGGAACTGAAGAAAGCATAATTCCCGTAATCCCCGAAAAGACAAAATTAATCAGCCCACCTAAAGCAAACAGCATCGCTGTATCGAGACGGAGTTTACCTCCCCAAATCGTAGCTACCCAGGCAAAAACTTTAATTCCTGTCGGTACAGAAATGAGCATGGTAGAAAACATAAACAGCATTCGCATCCAACCAGGTGTGTCACTGGCAAACATATGGTGTACCCAGACGACTGCACTCAACGCCACAATAATGAAGGAAGAAACAGCTACTACTTTGTAACCAAATAAAGGTTTACGAGCATATACAGGAAAAACTTCCGAGAAAATGCCAAATACGGGCAAAATCATCACGTAAACCGCAGGATGGGAATAAAACCAAAATAAATGTTGAAATAAAACGGGATCGCCTCCCTGGGCAGGATCGAAAAAGGTAGTCCCGAAACTCAAGTCGCACATTAGCATGACGGCACCAGCAGTTAAAGCAGGAAGTCCAAATAGTTGAATAATTTGGGCTGCCAACATCGTCCAAACTAACACAGGCATTTTAAACCAACTCATTCCAGGGCAGCGCATCCGCACAATGGTAGTTACGATATTGACTGCACCCATAATGGAAGACACACCAGACAAGGTTAATGCCAACAGCCAGAGGAATTCACCATTGAGCCATTCTCCGCTAGGGTTTTGCACGCTGACGGGAGGATAAGACCACCAACCAGCTTGGGCAGGCCCCCCAGGAACGAGAAAACTAAACAGGAATAGAAACCCAAACACGGGAACCATCCAGAAAGCTACTGCGTTGAGACGGGGAAAAGCCATATCCCGCGCCCCAATCATCAGAGGAACTAGGTAATTAGCCAATCCAGCCAGAACAGGAAAAGTCCAGCCAAATAGCATAATCGTTCCGTGCATAGTGAATAGGGCATTGTACACTGTGCGATCGACTAAATCTATGGGAGGAGTAACTAATTCTCCTCGCATAATCATGGCGAAGATTCCCGCGAGCAGGAAAAAGAAAAAGGCAGTAACTATGTACTGAATACCAATTACTTTATGGTCGGTGCTAAAGCTAAAATAGCGTCGCCAACTAAGTGGCTGTTCATGGCTATGTGCCTCAGTTTGTGGTTTTTCTGGTGCAATTTGAGTCATAGATTGATTACTGATTACTGATTACTAATTACTAATTACTGATTACCCTTCTGGCGGGGGCGCGTTCCCAAAGGTCAGAAACCTCCGTGGGGTCACCACGGCACGATTACTGATTACTTACTAGCGGGATGATAATTAACCATTGGCGCGGGAACGGGGATGATTGTTGCCCAACCTGCTGTAGCTGCTTTTTCTTCTCTTTGAGCATATTCACTAGCAGCTTGATTGGGAGCAGCAGAGGGCATTTTTCTAGCTGCTTCCGCTAGCCATTTTTGATAATCTTCTTTGGATTCCACCACTACATCTGCTTGCATAGCAGCAAAATAAGTACCGCTATATTCAGAATCTCGCAAACGATATTTACCTTGACGAATAGGAGTGAATTCAAAATCCATATCCTGTTGGGGAATAATATCTTGCTTGACTCTAAATGCAGGAATGTAAAAACCGTGGATGACATCAGGCGATCGCAAAATTAAATGAGCGCGCCGATCTACTGGTAAATGAAGTTCGGTGCTGGTAACATTTTGCTCTGGATAACGGAATATCCAAGCCCACTGTTTGGCTTCTACTTCAATCTCGGTCATGGGTTCGATACTTTTATCTATTGGTTTGGCATAGGCAGGTTCAATTGCTTCTGGCATATGCATATGCGCCCCCCTAATCGCCATTTCCTGATAGGTTTGATAGCTATATACTGCAATCCATAAAACTAGCAAGAAAGGAATCGCCGTCCAGACGACTTCTAAGGTTACATTGCCTTCAATATGAGGACCATCGCTGAGGTCATATCTGCCTGCACGATGAAAGAGTACGGAATACATTACCGTCCCCGTCACTCCCAGAAAGATAAATGTTCCTAAAGTAACTAAAAAGCTAAATAAGTTATCTACTAATTTAGATTCGGCAGAAGCTTGAGGAGGTAGCCAAGAATAGGATATTTGACCGACCCAAATACTGATTGCCCCTAATATTAGAGCGATCGCTACTAAAATTAAGATGGTTTTAAACTTCACGACTGCACCTCATCTTAGTAAAGTATTGGGGTTTTGTTCCAGGCGTAACATATGTCCTGCTGTATTGTGAACGCCAAACTCGGCAGCTAGTTGCGCTCCCAGAGTGCCATGAAGGTACAGGAAAAACATAATTACCAATCCTGCTAATAAATAACTCCACTGGACTTGTCGGCTGGTGTCATTACGCCAAACGTAGCGTTGAAAACCCCGCCATAAGGTCATGGCTATCATTAATGCTAAAAGGAAAACTCCTCCCACACCGTGCCAGAGCATGGTTTCCATTGCTCCCAAGTTCCAGACACTTTTTATTTCTGGTGGGGAATCTACCAGCATAATTTCATAAAAACCTGCTGCTACTGTAAAAAAGGTAATGATGGCAGCAGCCAACATGTTATACCAACCCACATCGAAGAAGTTAGAGCGAGTGGCAGGAATGGCTAGATACTTAAAGATAGGTTTCTCAAAAGGAAATAAAGCCCCAACAAGATCGAAGGCAATGCCGATAATAAATAGCCCTAAGGTTAAATGCACTAAATTGGGATGAATGGGAAACAGATAGGGAAGCCCGTTAGTACCTAAATCTAATTGCTTAATTGCTTCAGAGTACATTACAAAAGTCCCTCCTTAGCTGCTTCGACGACTTCTACTGTATGTAGTCCATAAACCCATACCAGTTTATCGCCGAGATATACTTGGAAAAATACCAAACAAGTTAATAAAAACCCCAAACCAAGATAGGGAAGAGGCAGTTTTGTCGGGTCTTGCGATCGAATTACATAACGCCAACCTGTAATGGCTGCAATGATCCCTGATAAAGACCAACCAATTAAAGTGTGCAGATTTAACACTGGTTCGACTGCATCATAAGCGATCGCTAAACCTGCTTCTATTTGTCCGAAGATGATGGCAATAAAAATAGAAATAGTGGCAACAAACATATTCCACCAACTCACTTCGTATAGTTTGTAATTACGAGTAAAATAGCCCGTGACATCACAAAAAAAGGCAAACAAAACCATTGCAATGACAAAATGCACGACAATAGGATGAATGGTATCGGGATAGGGTAAATTATGGTCATTAAGTGGTGGTAATAAATGATCGAACATAGTTTTTTACATACCAAAATTGTGCGGATACTCTAACAAAGCATCTATCAATTCTGTTCTACAGATTAGTTGTTTTTACTTAGTTTTAAAGAAATATATTCGGTTTATTTTTCTTCATATGATAGTTTAATTAAAATTAAATTGGCAACAATTTTTAGGGGAATATTTTGTTAATTTAAATTTTGTTTTTTGTCAAGATTTAAAAGGATTAATTTCGACAATCGGTCAAAGTTAAATATGACAAACGGTCGTATTTTTGTTAATGAATTTAAAGCTCGATCGAGAAAAATTATCCGATTTCGATCTCTTTGTCAACAGAAGTGTTAGAGTTTGAAAAATATTAGCTATATTACAGCAATTTCCTGTAATTCATGTTATTTTGCAGCTAGTTAATTTCCCGTAGATACAAGTTGTCGATCGCAAATACTTTCAGTTATCTTAACTAAGAGGTTTTAACTAAATTTGATATTGAAAAAATACATATAGCCTTACAAAGTTAGATTAGTTAGATTAAGACATATGAGTTATTGTTTTGAAATTAGCAATTAGCCCTTCGGGTTCGCCATTTGCTCCTCGACGGAAAGCGAAGGGGCTGACACTTGGGGTCTCCCCAAGTGCTTGAACGCCCCGTCCAAGACCGCAATGGCTCACAATTAGCAATTAGCAATTAGCAATTAGCAATTTTAAAAAGATCTTAATATTAATGAGTATTGCTATATCAACACCATTATGAAGTTAGAATTTTTTCCAGAGTAGGCAAAGGAATTTGTGAAAAATATTGACGCTGAAATTGTTCTTCTTCTAAAGCAAATAGAAAAGATGATATATCTTCTTCTCTTTCGATAGAAACATTTTCAGTCCAGCTAAATTGAAAATACTGTGCTTTTTGCTGGCAAGTAAAACCGATCGCCGAAATTGCCTTCAATCCTAAACCAAAAGTGCGATCGCTTAAATTTAATTTGGCTTGTATTTGCTCTTTAGTTACTTGTTTACCAGTACGAGCAAGATATTTAACTACTCCTAATAACTGTTGCCATACTTCTGCGGGAGAAATATCAGTAGGTGGAGGATAAGCAAGGACTAAAGTTTGGCTATGAGCGATCGCCTGTCGGTATTTTTTGTTTATTTCATCCCAACTAAGGGGACATTTTTGCAGAATACTTAGTTGAGAATCAGCAATGTCTGCTAAATTATCTCGATCGTTACGGCGATCGATAATCGAACTAGAAGAAATCTGACTGCGATCGAGAGACAAACTTTCTTCTCTGGTTCTTATTGCCAGTAAACGAACTTCATAACTAACTTCATAACGCTTGTTATAAGTATTTAAATCTAATTCGACAATTACATCACAACGTCCTTGGGAGGGAAGTTCCTCTTTATAATGTCCCCACCAAACACCAGGAAAACCTTTTGTTACAGTATCATCCCTCAGATCGAAAGTGGTTTTGATATACTGAATTTTTTTTCCTCGTGCATCTTTAATATTATTATTCCAAACATTAGTAAACCAGCAATTTTGAATTAGTAATTTAGGTACGGGATTACCCATGCCACAAGGTTCGAGTAATTTTAGTTGATAGAATAAGGACTTACCCAACTCTGCTACAGTTACTACTAAATCTGCTGCAATAGTAGGCTGCATAGTGCTCGCATCGGTTTGTTGTCTTAGCTGCTGATTAATTCCTTCCCGAAATAGAGGAATATTCTCTACAGGTAAACTCAACCCTGCTGCAAAAGGATGTCCGCCAAAACGATCGAGTAAGTATTCCTGAGATTTAACTAACTGATAGAGATCGATATTATTAACCGATCTTGCCGATCCCCTAGCGATCTCTCCCTGACTGCTAAGTAAAACCGTTGGACGACCGTATTCTTGGGCGATTTGTCCTGCAACTAAACCCAAAACACCACCTTGCCATTGAGGGTCTTCTAAGACGATAACACTAGTGGTAGAGAGATCGAGGCGTTCTAATTTCTGTTTAACTTGTTTAGTCGTTTCTTTTTGTAAGGACTTACGACGAGTATTGGCTAATTCTGTTTCTAAAGCTAATTCTTGACATCTACCAGGGTCACGACTAGTCAATAATTCCACACAAAAGCTAGCATCACCATGAATACGACTTACTGCATTAATTCTAGGCCCCAAACCAAAAGAAATATCCGTCGGGCGATCGCCATGACGACGACATAATTCCAATAACTGAGCTATTCCTGGGCGTGTTACTTTAGCTGGATTAATTTGTTTTTGTAGTTGTTGAATTCCCTTTTGGGCTAAATAACGGGAATCTCCCTTTAACTCGACTAAATCCGCGATTAAACCAATAGCGACTAAATCTAATAAATTTTCTAGCGGTTGTTGGGGTACATCGGGCAAAGTTTGATACATTGCTTCGACTAATTTATAAGCGACTGCTACTCCCGAAAGTGAATAAAGAGGATGAGTAACATCCAAATAGCGGGGATTGATAATTGCCGTTACGGGCGGTCTTTCTTCTGGTAAGGTATGGTGATCGGTAACGATAATATCTATATCTAATTGTCGAGCATATTCGATTTCTGCAATATTAGTACTACCAGTGTCGCAAGTAACGATCGCTTTTGTTCCAGAATCTTTGGCGCGATCGATCCCTGCCTTATTTAAACCATGAGATTCCGTGAGACGATTGGGAATATAGTAATCTAACTGTAAGTGTTGGGGGAAAAATTGTCCCAAACCATCCCAAAGAACACTAGTAGAAGTGACTCCGTCGGCATCAAAGTCCCCCCAAATAGTTACCTTTTCTCTTCTAGTTAGTGCTTGTTGCAAGCGATCGACTGCCATGTTCATTTCCCGTCCAAAGGCAAAAGGACTACTGGCTGAATAACAATCTGGATCTAGATAGCCTGGTAATCTTTCTAAATTGTTAATACCCCTTTGCCATAATAATTGGGCAGCATAAGCTCCATCAGAATCGGGAGTATATTCACTGACTATATCGATAAACCATCGGGGTACTTCTGGTGGTGGTACTACTTGCCATCTTGGTTGAGGAGTATCCATGTGAGTTCGGAGTTAATTACTTATTACTTATTACTCATTACTCATTACTTATTACTCGATCGAGCCTACCCGACTCCAGGGAAAAAAGCGAAATACTGCATGACCGATAATATTTGTTTCTGGTAAAAAGCCCCAAATATGAGAATCATTGCTGTTATTGCGGTTATCTCCCATTACAAAAATTGTACCTTCTGGCACTTGGAGGGGAAGAAGATTATATAGTGGTAATTCAGCAATGTAATTTTCCGTAAGGGATTCGTTATTAACATAGACAACTCCATTTTGGACAGAGATTATATCTCCGCCCAAAGCGATCGTTCTTTTGATAAAAGCTTGATTTTTTTCATAACCTTGCATTTGTAATTGATTTGGGGGCTGAAAAACCACAAGATCTCCTCTCATGGGAGAATGAAAATAATAAGATACTTTTTCTACCACTAGGCGATCGCCTTGCTGTAGAGTGGGAAACATTGAATCAGAAGGAATGTAGCGAGGTTCAGCGATAAAAACACGAATTAGAAAAGCCAAGACTACAGCAATAATTAGAGTAAGTCCATTTTCCCGTACCTGTTGCCAAAAATTGAGCTTATCACTATTATCTGAGTGCGCTTTTTTTGGAGATGATTGAGTCTTGTTCGCTGTTGCTAAATTTTTATCTTCAGAATTCATAGATTTTCTTGCAGTTGGCACTTTTATAGACTACAGCATACAACTCTACTTTGGGTTAATTGCTTAGTTATTAAGTAAATAAACCTAATTTTCTCAAATTTTGCTAGGTATATAAAAGTCAATAAATCAAGTTTGATGTTTACTTAAATGTGAGGTCTTTAGATAAAAAAGATGAAAAAAATTTTCAGAAGGCTAAGACGCATACTCAGTGATGAAAACTTTCTCCACTTTAGCCATTTATTTGAAAATATAATCGCTAAAACTTTATCTATTACCTTACAAGCTCTTATCTTAATTATAGTTTTAGATTTAATAATTTTTCTTATTGTAGATATTTCTAAAACTAGTATTGGTTATTTTGAAAAAACAAAATTAATAGAATTATTCGGTTTATTTTTAAATATTTTAATTGCTCTAGAACTATTAGAAAACATTACTGGATACCTGAAAAAACACGTCGTCCAAGTAGAATTAGTGGTAGTAACTGCTTTAATTGCAGTAGCCAGGAAAATTATTATCTTCGATCTATCTAAATATTCTAGCAATGAAATAATAGGTTTAGGAGTAGCTATTATCGCTCTCTCCACTAGTTATTGGTTAATTAAAAATATCAATAGAAATGAAATAGATAATAAATAGTAAATATATATTCGCTCGGTTATCAGTTAGAGACAAGGCATGCCTTGTCTGTACGTTATCAGTTATCAGTTATTAGATCTATCTAGGATAACTAGTAACTAATAACTGGTAACTAACTGTTAATTAGTAGGGAATAATTCTCTAGGAAAATCTTCTGCACTAATACAAGTCTCTATCGCTTCTGTCCCAGAAACTTCCGAAATGGTATTATTTAAACCAACAACGCAGTCAGCAAAACGTTTTGGTAAGAGACTACGACGGCAATTATCTAAAGCAAGATTAGCCATTTCTTCACTCGCAAGATTAGTATCAATTTTAACGACACAACTAGCTAACTCTTGAGGTCTTCTAACACGGTAACAGGCTGATAGGGCATCTTGACTGGTAACTAGTGTTTGTCCTTGAATTTTTCTGACACAAGCAGATAATGTTGTCGGTTCTAAAGCATCCGCACAAGCTGCACTGGCATCATCTTCAGAAATACCACTATTTAACAAACTTGATGCACAACCTGCAAAATTAGATGCTCCCGCAGAGTGAGGAGGAATAGCAATAGTCAACAAGAATGCAGGGAAGGAAGCTAACGCTGTCAAACGAATAGTTTTCTTGAAGTAACTGTTCATAGCAATTTAAAGCTAATATTTTAATTAATTAAATCACAAGCATCTTAAACGCAGATAAGTTTAAGAGCAAGCTGCTAGCTATTTTATCCTACTGACAATCTCGATCGCTGACACTACCATCAGGCAGAGTTGTAGCGCAGATATTTGCCTTTTCTAAGTCTGTATCTTCTAATTTTGCTCCATTAAGGTTAACTTTATTTAAATTGGTATCGATTAAAGATACTTCTTGTGACGACTCCAGAAACCTACCTTAACAGGTAAGGTGGTGGAAAGGGGCTTTATTATATCCAGGATATGGATATCAAGTTAATCAACTTTGTTTAAAAGCCCCTTCCACGGCTTCTCTTCCTTCTGGTTGAGCGTTTTATACTGAGG
>JASJDJ010000136.1 GCA_030065635.1 Xenococcaceae cyanobacterium MO_188.B32 | reverse complement strand
TCAATGGTTTAACCTCAAAATAGCTAAATCCTTAATATATCTGGGTTTCAGGCGAATTTACCTCTTCGAGGTAAATTCGGCGTCTGGCAAGGCTTTCACCCCTTTTTGAGCGGTAAAAATTGTCAAAGTCCCGTTAGAAAGAAAAACCAT
Organism: Xenococcaceae cyanobacterium MO_188.B32; assembly: GCA_030065635.1. Lineage (GTDB taxonomy): Bacteria > Cyanobacteriota > Cyanobacteriia > Cyanobacteriales > Xenococcaceae > JASJDJ01. The sequence continues at coordinate 16,771 of JASJDJ010000136.1, read as the reverse complement.
AGCCAGCACCAAAAATAAACCTAGCTCCATCTCCTGCTGTGCCTGTAATGTCGCTAATAGCGGGTATTATTACTAGGGGTATATCATGAAAAGGCACAAAAGAAACTCCGATAGTCAAATCTTGACCAGTCCATTCAGCGATCGCGTTAACAGGTTCGATAATTTTAACTGCTACGCTACCGAATACTCCGATAGACTCCACCCCATTATTGATGTCAGACTCAGAACGAAATTGTCCTCCTCCTATTCCTACAGTAGTGTACAACTCACTAAAAGGCTGACTTCTATCTGGTTTAAGGATAAATCTTCTGGTAAAACTTCCATAGCCAGAAGAACCACCATCTGTCTCTCCAAAAGTTGCTAATCCTTGAACACCGACAGCGACACTAGTATCGTTAGCAATAAGACGATGTAATTTCAAACTAAGAGTCCCATCTTTAAAAATGTTATCTAGGTCTACTAAAGTAATACCAACTTGAACACCAAGGTTTTTTTGCGGATTACCCAAACCAAAACCAAAGCCAAATACACCATCTATTTGGTCGATAAAACGGGCTCTTTCCTGAACTCCTATGCCAATACCTGCACTACCCCAACTAGCACCATAACCAGAAGGGTTAATAATAGTAATACTAGGAGAACTTCGATAAGATCTTTTTGGCGGAAGACGTAGAGGAATTCTTTGGGGTTCAAATTCTGTTTCTCCCTTGCTAGGAACACGTCGTAAAGAGGGAGAACCATTATTATCTGTATTTGGTTGTTCTGTTGGTGATTGTGATAATATTAAAACCTTTTCTTTGGTAGCCGAATGATTCTTTATAGATAAATTTTTTATCTCCTCAAAAGGAGAACATTTTGAAAAACGATTGCAATTTGTTGCTTGAGCTTTTTCTTTTGTATTTAGATTTATTGTCAACAAAATACTAGTTATAATTAGCTTTAATCCTACAAAAAACTTGTTTCTATAAAACATTAGTTATCGACATTTAGATCTAATTAAATAAAAAATATAGCGTTTTTAAATAATACTAAATTCGTCTAAAATAAAGTTTTTTTTTACAAAAATTAAAAAACTATTTAAATTTTCCCAGTTTCCTCCTAGGATGGGAAGCAGGGTATTTAAAGTACTTTACTGAAAAACTTAACAGGATTTAGGATAAAATCTACATTGCTTAAGTTCAAAAAAAGAGGAAAAGTAAAAAAAGAGCCAATTTCAATATTAAATTGATAACCGCTATATTGTATCTATAGGTAAACTTAAGTTTTTATTTGTCTTGTTCGGTGTATTTTATAATGACAGGAGCCAGTTTATGATTTAGTAGAATATATTCGCGAGCAAGTGCAGATACATTACCAAGCCCAAAACCGCCAAGTAGGCGAATAAGGAGAGTCGGGTAATCCTAAAACCCCTCTGTTTCGACCGATAGCTAAACATTCTAAAGGTTCTCGATTATCTAGAATACAAGTAGGATTGTAGCTAGGTTTAACACTAAATAACTCTTCGCTATCTTCTGAGTCACAATTTGCATTTTCTCGAGTAACCAAACAAAGTACATTGCGGTCTTCTTTTTGCTCGGCGATAAAAAACCGTGGCTCTTGCTGTTGCAAAAGATTTTGTAATTTTGCTGCCACTTGCTGACAAATTGCTGCTCCCGATCGAGCGCGAAGTAAGTAATCTGGATACCAACTCATTAAAGGAGTTAAATTAATTTTACCGGGAGTATAAGCAAATAAAGTTGGTGGCTGTGTTTGAGTAGCACAGACAAAAACTGTATTCGCTCGAGCAGAATTTTGACTGTAGCTTTCTTTAGCCTCTATAAGACTTACATTAAGTGCGATCGCGCTCAGGGCTAATGTAGCCGGGATAACTGTTTTAAACACCAAATTATGACCTCCTCAATTATGAACTATTTGTAAATCCTGACGATAAAATTCACAAATAGTTCATTATTTTATTAATTTTTTTTGAGAAATACTACTAAATAGTAGAATTTAGTTAAATCAATATCAAGCAATGTTTAAACTAGGAGTCGAAAAAGTAGATACTGCTTTGGATTGGGTTTGGTTAGTTGATTTCGGTCAAGGAAATTTAGCTATTGCTCAAACTGAAGCAGAGGCATCTGTACTAAGTCAATGGAATACATCTACTTTATTTGCTCGTGGAGTCGTACATCAACTACAAGGAGAGTACAAACAAGCTTTATCTTTATTTGAAGAAGCTTTCATTTCTGCTACAAATGTTCGGAAAAAATATATTTTTGCAGTAGTAGCTCATTTTGCCGAATTACAAGCAAGAGAAATTTTACCTAATGGTTGTCTGGTTATGGTCGAAGGCAATCAAAATGAATCTCTCTGGAAAAAAAGATTCAATCACCTAAAATCTTATCTTGAATCAGAGGAAATATCTCAAGCCGAAGAAAAATCTCGACTACCTTTAGAATCAGAAAATTTACAAAAAAAAGAAAGCCTCTCCAAAACTGCCTCCTCAGCTCTTTCTTCTTCTCTTTCTGTAGAGGGAGATTTTATTGATTTTGTTGCTGAAACTATACCTACTTGGCGGACAATTTTAAGTAAATGGGGAGATAAAGTTCAAAAAGAACATTATTTAGCAGAAATTGAGGAACAATTCACTCATAATCTTGAATCGTATCAAAATCTAGACATATTTACTATTGCTAAAAGCTTATATAGTGTACTAGCTGAACTATTAGCATTAACAGGAAAAGTACAAGAAGGATGGAGTATTTTAGATAATTTAGTCAAGGCACACAAAAAACATAAAAAGTATCTGGAGACAGGTTGGTACCTTCTTTGTCAAGGAGACTTGCTTATTTCTCTTCCATCTTTGGGAAAGCCAATCGTGTTTGGCTATTGTCTCAATGTATCGAGTGAATTTTTAGCAGAAAAATCTCTAGACTATTCCAGTCTAGATTACTCTGCTGCTCAACAAATATATTTAGAAGCAAGACAATATTTTATCGCTGCCAATGCTCGTCGAGGAGAAGGAATGGCTACTCTTCGTTTAGCCTATCTTAATGGCATAACCGAACAGTGGAATTTAGCTAATTATGGTTATGAAGAAGCCCTTGCTTGTTTTGCAGCAGTAGGCGATCGCCTGAATGCTATGGCAGCAGAAATGGGCAAATTTTGGTCTTGTCTCCACTATCAAGATTTAGATGAGAATATTTTAGCTAGAGCATCAAAATTAGCTTTTACTGCTAAGGAAAACGGCGCGATCGCTCAAGGTGTTGGTTGGGGACTAACTTTTGCACTAGCTGCCCAAGAAGCCCTGAAACGAAAACAAAATGCAGAAGTAGCTCTCAATTTAGCTCGTTTAGCTGAAACTATTTTAGCTGTATTTACCAAAGAAAGAGATTTACTTCCCTGGCAACTTTTTCAACAGATTTTGTTGAATTATGATTCAATCATGCAAAATGTCTACACTAATTTGGCTGATATTGTTGCTAAACAAGACCATTACATAAAAGCTTTTAGTTTGGCAGAAAAGGCTAATATTTATAGTCTTAGAAAAGCATTAGCAGTAGTAAGTCAACAAAACATAGCTACTTTAGAAATCGAGCAAATCTCGAATTATTTATCATCAGATACTCTGGTAATAAGCTATCTACTAACCGAAACACAATTACTTGCCTGGGCAATCAATTCAGAAGGAGAAATCGAGTATTCTCGAATAAATGAATTGGATGGTCGGCCTTTTTCTGCTCAAACATTATTAAAAACTACTCAAGATTGGCTGAATCGGTTAGTAAAAAAAGAGCCGACTACAATAATTAGCAGAATTTTAGAATCAACTTTTCTTTCTTCTTTCGATCGAGAAATTGCTCGAGCTAACTATCTAGTTATTGTTCCTTGTGCTAAGTTATCACAATTTCCTTTTACTACTTTGCTTTGGCGTACTAAACCTCTGGGCAAGCAAAAATCTATTTCTTATTTATCTGCTGTTAGTCAATTAGCCTACTTTAACTCTCGTCAATCTACTATCCAAGAAGCTTTATTTATTGTATATCCTGAAGCAATTTGGCAACAGAAAATTCACATCAATTCATTTTCTACTCTTCAACCTCCATCTATTTTGGAAGGTGTAGCGGTAATGATGGCTGATTTATATGACACTCAACCGCTAATAGGCAATATAGTTACTCAAGAAGATGTTTTAGCTAGTATTAAACGCCAACCGAGAATTATTCATCTTTTTATCCAAGAGACAACTTTTTCTAATTTAGATTTAAATCAATTAGAGTTGAAAGGAAATATAGTTATTCTTACTCTTGCTCATCCAAAACTAGGTCAATTAGCCAGCAGTCAATTAACAGGTATTACTCAAAATCTAATCTATACAGGTGCGAAAACAGTATTAATCAATCGTTATCCGCTTACTAAATTTAAAGATGTAGCGATATCTATGTTGCTATTGTATTTTCATTTGGGCTTATGTGCCGGTCATTCTGTAGCAGAGTCTTTGTGGCAAGCACAGCAACAACTAGAATTAGTTACTGTCGCTGAAGCACTCAATTTTTGTCATACAGTTCAAAGTTGTATTCCCTGGCACAAAGATAGCGATCGAGCTAATCGCGCTTTACTAACTAGATACATGGGAGATATCCTTTTTCTAGGTAGAGACTATGTTCGTGCGGTTGAAGCTTATGAGGTAGCGAGAAAAATATTTTATAGTGTAGGCTATCCCGAGCAAGCTAAAGCATTTGAACATAAATACCAACAGACAATTAAATTGGCTCAAACTAACAGTAATTTTATGCCTGAAAAACTAATTTTCAATTCTCCTGCGTTGAGGGGCATGTATCAAATTGTAGGAGACTGGCAGCAAACTTATCGTAATCCTGGAGAATAATTGGCTAGCAGCTAACAAAATATTAATAGAGACGTAGCATGCTACGTCTCTACTGAGTCTAATACTTTTTAACAAGTAGCTAACAGCTTGTTAACCAGGAATATGAGGAGCAATCATAGCTGAAGATTGCGCAGAAGATAAAAGATTAGCATTCAGTTGATTTCCTTGTTGCTCCGTCATTACAGCTAGAGCTTCCTGAACTTTATCAGTTACTTCGATAGTTTTAACATCATAGCTGTTAGTGACTAACTTAGGATAGAAACCGAGAGCAATAATGGGAACTATTAAAGAAGCTGTAATAGATATTTCTCTGGGATTAGCATCAAACGAGAATTTTTCAAACTTAAGTTGAGGATTTTTCTGACCGTAGAATACTTCCCGTAGTGTAGAGAGAAGATAGATAGGAGTGAGAATTAAACCTACGGCAGCTAAGAAAATAACACCTACTCTAAAACTTTGACTGTAAACATCGCTGGTAGCAAATCCGAGGAAAATACTCAATTCAGCAACAAAGCCACTCATTCCAGGCAGAGCCAGAGAAGCCATAGCTCCAGCTGTAAACATAGCAAAGGTTTTCGGCATTTGCTGTCCTATTCCTCCCATTTCGTCCATCATCAAGGTATGAGTGCGCTCGTATACAACACCAGAAAGGAAGAATAAAGCAGCAGCAATTAAGCCATGAGATACCATCTGTAAGACAGCTCCATTTAAGCCTAAGTCTGTAAAGGAAGCAATCCCAATTAAAACAAAACCCATGTGGGAGATAGAAGAAGAGGCTAACCGACGTTTGAGATTGGTTTGACCAAAGGCAGCTAAAGCACCATAAACTATATTGACTACACCGAGAATAACTAATAGAGGAGCAAATTGAATATGAGCATGGGGTAACATCTCAATATTGAAACGAATCAGTGCATAACCACCCATTTTAAGTAGTACCCCTGCCAAAATCATAGAGATAGGAGCAGAAGCTTGACTATGAGCATCGGGTAGCCAGGTATGAAAAGGGAAGATTGGTAGTTTTACCCCAAAGGCAACCAGGAAACCAGCATAAGCTAGTACTTCTAACCCAAGAGGATAGTTTTTTAAACTTAATTCAGTCAGATTAAGAGTAAATTGATCTCCGTAAAAAGCTAATGCTAGACCAGAAACAAGAATAAAAATAGAAGCTAGGGCAGTATAAAGAATGAATTTAGTAGCTGCGTAAAGACGTTTTTCGCCACCCCAAATGGAGATAAGTAAGTACACAGGTACTAACTCAATTTCCCACATTAAGAAGAATAATAGTAAATCTTGAGCAGCAAAAACTCCAATTTGCGCGCTGTATAAAACTAATACTAAGAAATAAAATAATTTGGGTTTATGAGTTACTTGCCAAGAAGCCAAAATAGCTAAAGTGCTAATTAAACCCGATAAAATGATTAAAGGCATCGATAGACCATCAACACCTACTGACCAGTTCAATCCTAATTGAGGAATCCACTTATAGGTTTCTGTGAGTTGAAGCTCGGTAGTTGCTGGATTATAGTTATACCAAAAGGCATAAACCATTAAAATTAAATCGACTAGTCCTACAGATAAGGCATACAATCTGATTTTTTTGCCTTCTTTGTCAGGAATCATTGGTATAGCTAAAGCTGCCACCAAGGGTAAGAAAATTATGGCTGTTAGCCAAGGTAAATGTATGCTTGCCATTTGTTTGAGAACATATACTTAATTGAGTTCACCCATGATTTTATTCAGCTTTATTAGGTAGTGCCAGGACAAAGATCACCAAAGATGATAGATTTCTGGCATAAGTCTTGATTAAGAGGATACTTACTGCTAGAGAGCAACAAGCAACAAGAGCGACCAGAAAAAAAAAATATGTTGCTAAATCAAGACACGAATAATACCTATCGGGGAATACGGAGAGCCATTGACTGGATAGGCAAAAGAATCCTACCTCCTCAGCAGTAATATCGATTTTTTTAACTTCAGTAACGGAAATCAAAGAGTTATACTACGAAGAATGTTTATGTGAGAAGCATTCTGCCAGGATGATTCCTTTACTACCCCCTACTGAACCACCTGCTTTAATTGAAATTGCAGAAATAAAAGCTAACCCAGAAATCTTTGCAGTCAAACCATTACCAAAGATTGACAAGCCAAAAAAGAAACTCGACCGCGACAGCGACTACCAAAGGTCTCGCGCAGTGCCAGCTTACGCCGATCGCCATCCCAAGTCAAACTTGCATTATGCGTATCTAATTACTCAAGAAAGAAATGGGGAACAAAACAGATTTGAATTGTCTGTTCCTGAAACGGAGAATGAGAGAGAACAAATTCCCATCGATAATGTGGAAACAGTAGAAGTTATTGCCGACCGCCAGGAATATGATGAACAAAGACAAGTAATTACAGCAGAGGGTAATGTAGTCATGCGTTTTGCCCAAGCCGTACTAATTAGCGATCGCCTAGAAGTCAATTTGCGCGATCGCGTGGCAGTAGCCCAAGGCAATGTGGTACTCAGACGAGGAGAACAAGTACTACGGGGAGAAAAGTTTGAATATTATTTAGTTCAAGACCGTGGCAAAATTATTAACGCTAGCGGAGAAGTTTTTCAACCTACTCTGGGACAAGATACTTCTATTGGTATACCTACAGATGAAACCATTCCCGATCGAGCTTTGAGTAACCGTCTGGCAGCTAATCAACCATTGACAGATGTGGCTGCCACTCAAGAAGGGATCGGAATATCTTTGGGTAGTAGCAGAGATTTACGTTTACTCGATAGCAGCAGCAGTATACCTGGTGCCCAAGTAGGGGGCACCATCAATCGAATGAGATTTCAAGCAGAGACCATCGATTTCGATGCAGATGGGTGGCAAGCAGCCAATTTTCGCCTAACTAATGACCCCTTTTCCCCCCCAGAACTAGAATTAAGAGCAGATACTGCCGAATTCAGACAAATTGAGCCTTTAGTCAGTGAGCTAAAAACTACTAAATCTCGTATTGTTATCGACCAAAACTTTTCTTTGCCTTTGATGAAAAATCAATTGGTATTTGATGGTCGTCCCAGTCAACCTAGTATTATTCAATTTGGTTTTGATGGGGAAGAAAGAGGAGGTTTATTTGTCGAAAGAAGTTTTAATCTTGTCAGTACGCCAAAAGTTAGCTGGGACATTACACCTCAATACTTTTTACAAAAAGCTATTTTCCCCGATGCTTTTGGTTTTAATGAAGATGAAGATGGAGGAATTTTTGATGCTTCTTCCTTTGGTGTTAAAACTAAATTCATTACAGTGTTTTCTCCGAGAACTAATATAAAGGTTAATGGCAGTCTTACTAGTCTCGATTTCAGCGATCTAGAGGACGATCTAAGAGGTAAATTTGCTTTTAATCAAAGTATCGGCAATTTAAATAAACCGTATAATTTTAGTTTTGAATATAATTTTCGCGAACGTCTTTTTAATGGTTCTATTGGTTTCCAAACTGTATTTAGTAGTGTTGGAGGTATTATTACTTCCCCGACTATTTCTTTAGGTAAAACAGGTATCAATCTTAATTACCAAGGATCGATTCAAAATATTAATGCAGATACAGACAGACAAGAATTCCTTGACCCCGATCAAAATGAAGAGCGTATTAATTTGACTCGCTATCAAGCAGCAGTTTCTCTCGGTAAAGGTTTTTCTTTATGGCAAGGACAACCTTTACCTCCTACTAGGGAGCAAGGATTACGCTATAGTCCTGTCCCTATCATACCTTTTCTCAGATTAAGCACTGGTTTGACTGGGGTTAGCAGTTTTTACAGCAATGGCGATAGTCAAAAATCTTTACGGGCTAATATTGGCATTCAAGGACAGATCGGACATTTTTCTCGGAGCTATTTAGACTATACAGGATTTAATATTACTTATTTCCAAGGTTTTCTCGATGAAGAATCTCCCTTTTTATTCGATCGCTTTGCCGATGAAAGAGTTCTTTCTTTGGGCATTACTCAACAAATCTATGGCCCAATTCGTTTGGGATTACAAACATCTCTAAATTTAGACGAAGGTGATGAGATTAGTACAGACTATCTTTTAGAATATAGCCGTCGTACTCATAATATTAGCTTGCGTTATAATCCAGTGTTGAAAATTGGCTCTATTAGTTTACGTATTAGCGATTTTAACTTCCGTGGAGATCCCGAACCTTTTGATAGTAATGATGTTAGACCTGTGGTACAGGGAGTTAGTAGGTAGAATTTATGCCTATCTATCCGATGTGATTAGAGTCCGAGCACCAGCCCCTACTTGATACAATCTATTCTGCGCCCGTTAGCTCTTTCTCGAGTGCCTTTCTTTCTCTCAACTGCAAGTGCGAGCCGACGTAGTTCGCCATCTTGAGTGCTCGCCAGAGAGTGCTTATTGAGCAGTTACCTTTATTTCTATTTCTGGAGTAGCTATTTTACCAATTATCTTGTTCTCTAGTTCTTAATCAAACAATTTCCTAATTAATTTGATTTACCTACTTAAAATTGGTCTTTCATTCCTCGTAAGCGTCCAAATACTCTAGCTGGTTCTTTCATTTTTGTCACTGCTTGCAAAGAACTTTTATCCCAACGCAGAAAAGGATTAGTTTGCTTTTCTATACCCAGAATAGAAGGAACGGTTGCTATTCCTTTGCTTCGTGCTTCTCGTATTTCTTTATATCTAGCTTCTAATGTGGTATTTTCACGATCGACAGTCAGGGCAAACTGAAGATTTTTAAGGGTGTATTCGTGAGCGCACCAAATTCGGGTATTATCTGGCAAAGCTCTTAGTTTACTCAGAGAATTGACCATTTGGCTGGGAGTACCTTCAAATAATCTCCCACAGCCTCCAGCAAAGATAGTGTCTCCGCAAAATAATTCTCCTGGTTCTGTTTCATCGCTCGGCGGAAAATAATAAGCAATATGTCCGCGAGTATGTCCGGGTACAAAAAACACCTGACCTACTCGATCGCCAAACTTAACCGTATCACCTTCTTGCAAAAAAACTTGTTGTCCGGGAATTCTATTTTTATCTTCTATACCCCCATAAACACAAAGTTTAGGAAAATGTTTGAGTAAAGCTTTATTCCCACCAACATGATCCCAGTGATGATGGGTATTAAAAATAGCAATTAATTCGGCATTTAATTCTCGTAAACACTCTAATACTGGTTCGGCAACGGCTGGATCGACTACAGCAGCTATTTTTTTATTTTCGTCAAATAAGACAAAGACATAATTGTCTGATAAAACAGGAATTCTGATAATTTTCATACAAAATAAGTTTATTAATTAAATTGGTAGGGGCGAATGACCCTTCGGGTTCGACAGTTCTTACGAAAGTTGCTCATGGGGGAAACCACGCCAGTTCCTATAACGGAGGACACCTCCCTTCGGGTTCAGCAGTTGCTTCAAGTCGGGAAACCCGCCCAACGCACTGCTTCACCGCAACGGACTGGCTCCCCAAGACCGCACTTTCGCGCTTTACTCAACGGAGGATACCTCCGCAACGTAACTGTCTCACTATTCGCCCCTACAGGATTTGTGCCATTATATTTCCCCTGTCTGAAAAAGACGACCAATTACTTCTTCTATAGGTGGTTCACTAACACTTAAGTCTAATATTTCTAATTGAGCGATAATACGCGAAATAGTCTGAGTTAATTCTTCTCTGGGGACAAAAAAACGGACTTGTTGTCCATCGAGGGCTTCTATTTCACCAAATTGAGCTAACTTTTCTCTAGGTAAAGATTGGGCTAATTCAACTTTGACTTCACGACAAGGCGCGAAACGCTGTAATAGTTTTTCCAATCCACCATCATAGATTAACTGTCCTTGGTGAATCATCATTACGCGCTCGCACAGGGCGGTAATATCTGCCATGTAATGACTAGTTAAAAGGATAGTAGCATTATATTTACGGTTATATTCCTGTAAAAATTCCCTAACTGCCACTTGAGCGTTAACATCTAAACCCAAAGTAGGTTCATCTAAAAAGAGTACTTGGGGATGATGTAAAAGTGCAGCCAGTAATTCTGCTTTCATTCTTTCCCCTAAAGAAAGTTTACGTACGGGCTGAGTTAGTTTTTTTTCTAGAGAAAGCATATAGGTTAGTTCCTCTAGTCGCTGTTGAAATATTCGATCGGGAATTTTATAGACGGCAGCATTGATTTTGAGAGAATCTAGGGCGGGTAAATCCCAGAGTAATTGCTGTTTTTGCCCCATTACCAAGCTGGTTTTTTGAAGAAATTGAGGTTGACGGCGAAAAGGGGTATAGCCAGCTACGGTTACTTTCCCTTCAGAAGGATGAATTAACCCCGTGAGCATTTTTAAGGTTGTAGTTTTCCCCGCACCATTAGCACCTAAAAAACCAACAATTTCTCCCGTGTCAATATAAAAAGAAACACTTCGTACTGCTTGAATTTGGCGGTAGGTACGACGGAAGAAATGATTTAAAGTCCCCTTAATACCAGGCTCTTTAACCGCTACTGGATAAGTTTTGCTTAAGTTTTCCACTATGACAATAGACATAGTTTTAATGTAATTGATTTTCTTAAGCTATTGCTAATTAATTAATTTGGTCTAACAGAGACGCTGTTATAGTTGGGCAAAGTATCCGAAGCGATCGATTTAATCAAAACCGCTGTCAAACAAGCTCGATCTGACCCTTAACTATCCATTATTCTAATAAACTCTAAAGGTAAACCATCGCTATCAGCAATAAAAGTAACCTCATAAACCCGATCGCCGATTGTTTGTTGAGTAGGTTCTAATAAAACTTTGAGTGGTTGAATTTGTTCTGGATTAGTTTGTGTCGCACGAGCAAAATTAGTTTTAAGTCGATTTAACCAACTAGGTAAATCCTTAGTAAGGTTAGTTAAATCGAAAGAAAGATGATAGTAACCAACATAATGCTCATCACCAAAAGCATCAGGGGCAGGTTTGGGTTCGGGAATTTGGATTAATTCTACTCTTCCCCCCAATCCTTCCATCCAACAGGCAAGTGTATAGCCAGTGGTAAAGCGTTCCCTAACCTCAAAACCTAATAATTGATAAAAGGCGATCGCTCGATGGATATTTGCCGTGCGAATAGAAGCATGGTGCATCATTCAAATAGACGAAAATAGGGATAGCGGAGAGGAACTCCTGGTTCTTTTTCTAAGGAAAAATTAATTATTTCCCAGCGAGGATCTTCTGCAGATTCGGGACTAAATACTACTGGTAATCCATATAATTTAGGACTTTTCATCTCGCCACTATCTCGCCAGGGATGACTCCTTTCTAAATAAGAACTAACTAAATCTTTATAACGATTGGCAATGATTACTTTAGTAGCTTTGTATCCTTCGGTATACAAGCGGTCTAAAGCTTCGTGAATTTCAAAGCGAATACCATCGGGATGAGTGTGCTGTCGGTACCATGTATCATCCCAGCGTCGCCAGCGTCTACCAGAAGGGAGATGAATTAGTTCTTCTGTCTCGGGGTTGGCTTCAAAAGCACCGTGACGGGAACAAAGATAGGTATCGGTCAGCGTCAATGCCGGAATAACCTGTCGACAGTGAGGACAGTTAATTTCGGGACCAAATATAGGATATTGTAAACCTGGGTTCATTATTAAAGGTTTTTATTTACCTTATAGCACGCTCCAGTAGCCATAATCCTATTGTATCGATTTATTAGTCGACTAACCTATGAATCAACCACTATCTTTTACCAGTTCTTATTGGTCTACTCCCGACTTTTCTCAAGCTGCCTTTATCGCCGATAACGCTGTAGTTATAGGAAATGTATCTTTAGCAGAAGGAGTTAGCGTCTGGTATGGCGCAGTAGTACGGGGGGATGTAGAAAAAATTGAAATCGGTCAGTACACAAATATTCAAGATGGGGCAATTTTGCATGGCGATCCTGGTAAGCCGACTATTTTAGAAGAATATGTCACTGTCGGTCATCGTGCTGTTATTCATTCTGCTCATATCGAACGGGGTTGTTTGATTGGCATTGGGGCGGTAGTGCTCGATGGAGTAAGAGTAGGCAGTGGTAGTATAGTTGGTGCAGGATGCATTGTTACTAAAGATGTACCACCGCGATCGCTCATGGTCGGAATTCCTGCCAGAAAAGTACGAGAACTCAGTCAAGAAGAAACTGAAGAATTATTAGAACACGCACGGCGTTATCAAAAGTTAGCTCTTGTTCATGCCGGAAAAGGAACAGACTTGGGTTTTACTTAAGATTCTGAATAAATAATCGACAAAGTTTGGGAAAACCGAACGAATTGGTATATATGTATAATAAGAAATGAAATTAAAATAACTTAAAATAACTTAAAAACTTCAGGGAGGAAAAATAGGATTATGGACTGGCGTGTTTTAGTTGTTCTTATTCCTGTACTGGTAGCTGCTAGTTGGGCAATTTTTAATATCGGTGCTGCTGCTCTAAGACAAGTTCAAAGTTTTACTAAGAAAAGCTCATAAGATAATACTGAGCCAAAATTTTAGCTCTGTCGGCGGGAAGCGGAGCTCCTTGTCGCGGAGCGACAGGAGTCGGGACGGGGCGTATGAACTGCGGAGGTCTCCTCCGCAGTTCATACGCCCCTCATGATAGCCGACGCGATCTTTCAAGAGGAAGTTTTTTTGACGAATATCACCGATAGTATCGATCGCCGAAAATCTTCTGATTAAACTACTACGAAATGAGTTAAATTCATTCAGGGATTAACTTCTTGTCTAAGTAAAGAGGTGTAGTGTTATGTTTAAAACTATTTTATTTCCTGTAGACCATAGTAGAGAAGCTCGCGAGGCAGCGGACATGGTAGCCGATTTAGTCAAAATTCATAATAGTGATTTAGTAGTACTTTCTGTAGTAGAACCCAAAGAAACATCAGCCATGAGTTCAGAAACTGAAGTCACAAAAATACTAGAAGGAGCTAAAGCTTTATTTTCTCAACGGGGAATTAAGGCGCAAATTGTTGAAAAGGAAGGAATTGCTTCTTTTACTATTTGTGATGTGGCGGATGAAGTTAATGCAGATTTGATTGTGATGGGCTGTAGAGGTTTGGGATTAATAGAAGACGGAACCTCCGAAAGCGTTACTAATCGGGTGATCAATCTTTCTCCCTGTCCCGTGCTAGTAGTGCCATAAATCATTTTTAAGGTTAAGAAGAAAAAATTTTGTTATTTTTTGGTTGTCAAATCGAATCTATATGCTTTAATTTGGGGTACTGATTGTTGTCTAGCAAAATGGGAGCATTATGACAAATTCTTTACCCCCTCCAGAGCCTTCTCAACCTTCCCGTCCAAGAAGACCAATTCTTAGCTTTGACGAAATGGTAGCAATTGTTGTGGCTTTTACTACCATTGGCGCAATCCTATTTTGGTCGTGGGGAGTGAGAAAAAATAAATTATTTACTCAAAATTGGCAAAAACTTAAGTCTGCTGCCGAGGAAACTTCGGTATTAAAGAGAGAACCACAAAGAAGATTTGATTCAAGACTATCAATCGATCGAGAAGCAGAGGAAACAGAGGTTAAGATTTTTCCAGAAACTCGCTCTCAGCTAGAAGCAACAGATGATTTTTACTTATCTAAAACTGATACTTTAGCTAGTCGAAAACGAAGAACTTCTATTAGGGATTATCCACAACCAATTGTTGTTCTTCCCACTGCACCAGTAGCACCGACTCCACCAGAAACGGTAGAAACTTCCACTGAGCCTATAGCACCGACTCCACCAGAAACAGTAGAAACTCCCACTGCACCAGTAGCACCGACTCCACCAGAAACAGTAGAAACTCCCACTGCACCAGTAGCACCGACTCCACCAGAAACGGTAGAAACTCCCACTGAGCCTATAGTGACTTTTGATGATGTTCCTTTAGAGCATTGGGCATATCCTTTTATTGAACCCCTTATAGAAAAAGAATTGATAGTTGGTATATCGGATAACGAATTTGAGCCAGATCTACCAATTACCAGAGCGCAATTAGCTGCGGAAATCGAAACAGCTTTTAAACAAGAAACAAGCCGAGACTTAATTAATTTTGAAGATATATCTCGAGAAAGTAAAACAGCCGAAAAAATTAATGAAGCAGTTAAAACAGGTTTTTTAAAAGGTTATCCAGGACAAATTTTCCGTCCCGATGAGCAAGTTCCGCGTTTGCAAGTTTTAGTTGCACTTGTTTCTGGTTTAGATTTGAAGTTAGAGCCAGGTAAAGACCCAGAAACTATTTTAAGTTCTTATCAGGACGCAGACCAAATACCAGATTGGGCAAGAGAAAAAATGGCTATAGCCATAGAATCAGGTTTAGTAGTCAATAGACCTAGTTTTAATTCACAGTTACTTTATCCTAATGAATCTGCTACCCGTGCTGAAGTTGTAGCCACGATCTATCAAGGACTGGTAAAAGCTGGCAGAGAAGAACCAATATCTTCTCCTTATGTAGTTTCTAGTCCTTAAATAATAAGTAATATAACAAGTCGCCAATGATTATGGGGGTTTGACAATGTCGAACCCCTCTCTCTTAAATATATAAAAGCAAATGCCATTTGCTTCTACTGATAACTGATGTACGGGCGATTCGCGAATCACCCTTACTGATAACTAATAACTGATAACTGATTATGTCTTCTCCTCCTATTCAATGGTATCCAGGTCATATTGCCAAAGCCGAACGGCAATTAAAAGAAAACCTCAAAAGAGTAGATGTAGTCTTAGAAGTTTTAGATGCGAGGATTCCTTTGACTTCTCATCATCCTCAGATACAAGATTGGATTGGGAATAAGCCGAGAATTTTAGTCATCAATCGGATAGATATGATTCCCGAACAAACTAAGCAGGAATGGTTAAAGTGGTTTAAAGAACAAGGAGAAGAACCCCATTTTACCAATGCTAAACAAGGAAAAGGCATTAAAGCAATTTTAAGTGCTGCCAAAGCTGTAGGAGTAGCCATGAATCAGCGACGGCGCGATCGCGGGATGCGCGCTCGACCTGTTCGTGCTGTGGTGATTGGTTTCCCGAATGTAGGTAAGTCCGCTTTGATTAATCGTTTAGTAGGGCGTAAAGCTGTAGCTAGTGCTCGCAAAGCGGGGGTTACTAGACAATTACAGTGGGTGCGAATATCCCCCGAAATTGAATTATTAGATGCGCCTGGAGTAATTCCTTGGAGAATAAAAAATCAGGAAAATGCAATGAAATTAGCTATTTGTGAAGATATTGGTGAAGCTTCTTATGATAATCAACGAGTAGCTGCTGCTATGGTTGATTTGTTGGTAGATTTAGGTTTTGAGGCAGCTTTGCAGTCTCGTTATCAGCTAGATCCTCTCTCTATGACGGGAGAATCTTATGTTTACGATTTGGGGAATAATTTTTATAAAGGAGATAAAGAAAGAGCAGCCTGTCAATTGTTAAATGATTTTCGGACTGGTTCGCTTGGGGCAATTCCATTAGAATTGGCTCCTCAAGTGGGTAGCTAGTAGCAAGGAACGGAAAAACAGATAAAAAGTCTACTTTAATAAAAATATCTATCTTAGATGCAAAAAGAGGACTCTCGGCTATGCCGATGTGGTGACGAGCGCGTTCCCTTGCGCCTGTCGTCGGCGCGGGGTCGCTCGTCTTTTTGCGCCTCAAAAAATCTATTTTATCTTTCGGCAAAAACAAGGAACCAACTTTAAAAAACAGAAGGGAGAAGAGCAAAAGCTGTCTACTATCGAGATGGCTCCAGGTTGCAAAGTATTCTTGAGTAATATCTATATTACTAAAAATAAGGGGTTTGGTTATTTTAATTTAGCAGCTTACTGGAAACGAAAATATAAAAATAAGCTTGAAAAAGAGCCTTGGTATCTTTTAACTAATTTAGATAATCTTGATGATGTGATTAGAATTTATCGCAGTCCCATGGGCGGGAAGGGGG
>JASJDJ010000135.1 GCA_030065635.1 Xenococcaceae cyanobacterium MO_188.B32 | reverse complement strand
CTTTGACACTTAGTAACAAAATGTTACAAAGTAATTGACAAATGGTACACAACCTTAACTTGTGACGAATGAGGGTTTACGTTGGGTTTTACTTCGTGCAACCCAACCTACCTTATCTCCCCCCTTGCTAAGGCTACCGTGTACACACAAGTACTCAAGAGAACAAGATTTGTGGTTTTCGCCCCCCTAACCCCCCAATTCTGGCTACCGTGTACACACAAGTTGATAAATCTTGACCTACTTGATAATCGCCCCCCTAGCCCCCCAATTCTGGGGGGAAAAGAGTTCAAAGTCCCCCATCCCCCCAAACTTGGGGGGATTATAGGGGGGCAGGGGATTTAGGGGGCTAAATTCAGTTCAAAACTAAACAGATAAGTTAAGACATGAGTTGTGTCACCGTAGCTTGCTAAGGGGAGTAGGGGGGGGATCTCCTCCTGCCTTCTGCCTTCTCTCAACCAGCAAACTAGATGTTGACCAGCTTATTATTTGTTTTCTGGTTTATTGTCAAGACTGCTAATGAATTGCTTCATTTGCGGTTCTTCTAATAATTTCTGGGCATCAGCTATTAGTTTTTTACCCCACAGGTTTTTTTTGAGATATTCTAAATCTGCGAATTCTTTATCTATACGTAAAGCAGATTGGGCGATTCTGAATGCCCTGCTTCGATTTCCTTGAGCATAAAGGGCTACTGCCGTTGCCATTTGGGCTGCTGCTTTTTCGCGATCGATAACCAGAACAGACTGCCACTGTTGGATCGCTGCCTCTGTTTTTCCCTGTTCGTACTTAATTAAGCCAATATTACCAATAGCTGGAGTATATTTTTCATCTTTAGTTAATGCTTGTTGATATTCTGCCAAGGCTAGTTGATAGTTTTTTTGACGATGATAAAAAAGACCTCGAGAGAAATAACCATCTGGTCGATCGGGAATAAGACTAACCATCTTGTTGGCATCAGTTAAGACTTTATCGTAGTCTTCTAGCAGAGAGTAAATCCCACTACGATTAACATAGGCTCTATAGTCGTTAGGGTTAAGTTCAATTGCCTTGTTGGCATCAGCTAAGGCTTTCTTATACTCTTCTAGATTAAAGTAAATCCCACTACGATTAACATAGGCTCTATAGTCGTTAGGGTTAAGTTCAATTGCCTTGTTGGCATCAGCTAAGGCTTTCTTATACTCTTCTAGATTAAAGTAAATATTACTACGATTAAGATAGGCTAGATCGACTCTATAGAAGCTAGGGTTAACTTCAATTGCCTTGTTGACATCAGCTAAGGCTTTTTCATACTCTTTTAGATTAATGTAAACAAAACTACGAGTAAGGTAAATTGGAAATAAATTAGGATCGAGACGAATTGCTTCATTGAGATCGGCTAAAGCTTTTTGATTATCTCCACCCACCGCGTAAGCCAAGCCTCGATTGAGATAAGCTTGAGCAAAATTAGGCTCTATCCAAATTGCTTCATTACAATCGGTAATAGCCTTTTCCCATTGCTGCAACCCTTGTGCATAAACCAAACATCGATTACTATATGCTATCTCATTGTCAGGATTGAGTTTGAGTGCCCGATCCAGATCGCTTAAGGCTTTTTGGTACTCTTGCATCCTTGCATAAACATTACCTCGAGCTGAATAAACAATAGCCTCTAAGTCAGGATTGAGTTTGAGTGCCCGATCTAGATCGCTTAAGGCTTTCTGATACTCTTGTCGCTCGGCAAAAACCTCACCTCGTGCCATGTAGGCAACAGTATCATTGGGGTTTTTTTGCAAGATTAGATCTAAATCTTCTTGAGCTGATTGATAATCTTTTAAATTCCAATAAGCCAAACTTCTTTGTAGATAGGCATCGCGATTATTAGCATCAAGTTCTAAAGCTCGGTTATATTGCTCAATTGCCCCTCGGTAATCTTTCTCTCTGGCTTTCTTCTTGCCAATACTGACAAAATCTTCTTGGGGTGCGATTCCAGTTGGTGGAGATAAATTCTTTTTCTGCCTAGTATACAGTTGTAAAGGAATTCCCAACCCAAATGAACTGCCAGTACTTCGTTCCCAGCTTGCTTTGCTATTGATTCCCACTATACGCCCATTATTATCTACTAAAGGGCCTCCAGAAGTTCCTGGTATACCTGGTTTATTGAAAAGGAGCGTGTAACCTTGTTCTGCTTCAGATAATTTCCCATTCACTTCTGTACTGAAAAATAAATAAATCCGTTGGGGAACGCCAGGAAAAGGATCGGGATAAGCCCCCAGGTAAATGGTATTGCCTTCGACAATCTCATCAGAATTGCCTAATTCGGCTACTGCATAGTTTTTATTGCTATTAAATTTAACTATGGCTACATCTGTCTCTGGAATATATCGAATTTGGTTGTAAACAACTTGATACTTTTCTCTGTCAGGAGTTACTATTTGGTATTTTCCTGGGGTATCGACTACGTGCCAATTAGTTAATACCGTGTAAGTATCGCCATCCTTGTCGATAATTGCCCCCGAACCTGTTTCTTCCCCATCAATAAGAACCGTATATTGTTTAGCCAGGGCTGATATTTCTGAACGTTCTAAGGCAGTAGCGATATCTGGCTGAACTAAATTGAAACTAGCAACTATGCCTATGAAGGGAATCAGTAGAGAATTTTTTTTCATGGCAAAAGTATCCTCCTTTACAATCATGAGGATACTTATTATTTTAGATAAAAACTCTGAAAGGATATATTACATTTTTTGTAGTATAGGGCAGAAATTCGACGATTTAAATATTATTAAATGGATTTATTCAACTTCAAATGATTTAATCATGGTTTCTTCTACAGGTTCTAAAAAACGATCGTATTTGTCTGCTTCTGCTTGATAAGTAACCAGATAAACGCTATCTTCTCTTTGTCGAGGCGCGGAGCGATCGCCTTCGAGAAACCAAATCTGCATATACTTGATTACTAGATTATGCTTTTTATCTTTTCCTGTATAAATAATCTGATGTGCTTCTCTATTACCTAACTTAACCCTACGAGAATCAATAATTCTAGCTTCTGGTAAAAATTGAATTATTTCCCCAACAGCAGAAGTAGTATATTCATCTAAAGACATGGATGGAGTTAAATTTTCCACAGAAATAGTCACTTCATGAGGAATAATATTTACTTTGCTTTCTGGTGGGGCAAATTTAGCTATAGTTCCCAAGACATCTTCCACTTTAGTTAATTCCCAATCTGATGGATATTCCATTTTGATGCCATAATCACTATTCTCATATACTAGGATTGGGGTCAATTTTGGTCGAGCTTCTGGGTCTTCATTAAGGGTTTGTTGTAAATATAATAATCCGCCAATTCCCAAAACCAAAGATAAAGCGATCGCGCTAATTGCTGGGTTGACTTTAAGATAACTTAGCTTACTTGGTTTTTGTAAAGCGTTTACTGTTTCTAGAACAGATCGATCGCTTGGATCTTGTAAGGCTTTTACTGCCTCTAAAGCTTCTTTAGCAGATGAATAACGTTGACTGAAGTAAAAACGTACCATCTTATCCACAATATTTGCTAACTTATTACTTACCGAAGCGCGATCGCGCCACCTAATTTCCCCAGTTTGAGGATCGTCTGGTAACTTACGGGGAGGCACTCCTGTTAAGGCAAATATCGCTATCATACCTAACGCATAAATATCACTTGCTAGCTTAGGTTTCCTTTGAATTTGTTCGCTTGGCATATAACCAAGTGTACCGATTGCTACTGTTAAAAGAGTTACACCTTGGGGATTAACTATCTGCGTACTAATTTCTTTAACTGCACCAAAATCAATTAAAAATAGCTTGCCATCTTGCTTCCGCCTCATAATATTTGAGGGTTTAAGATCGCGGTGGATAATATTTTGTTCGTGAACAAAGGTCAAAATTTCTAAAATCTCACGTAAAAGAGTAATTACTTGTTGTTCACTTAATTGCTTTCCTGCTTTAATTTCTTCGCTAAGATCTCGACCGTCTATAAATTGTTCGACTAAATAAAATTGCTTTTTTTCTTCAAAATGAGCCAAAAGTCGGGGAATACCAGGGTGTTTTCCCAAATGATTCAAAACTTTAGCTTCTCTAGCAAATAAATATCTTGCTGCACGCAGAGTAAATTCGTCGGTTGCTTTCGGTTTGAGTTGTTTAACTACACAGCGATCGCGAGCGGGGAGATGAAGATCTTCAGCCAAATAAGTTTGACCAAAGGCCCCTTCTTCCAAGTAACTTATTATGCGATATCGTCCAGCCAGGGTTTGTCCAATCACTGAGTTAAATCATCAAACTCAAAACTCTGTGCTACTGTGGTTGCGATTTTCATTCTAACCCACTTTCCACACGTCAAAATGATATAGCCTCTTAATTTTATTTCAAAACTGCATACCTTCTTTTTCTCCAGACGTAGTAATTAAGTAGACAAAACAAACAATAGGCTAAACTAATGAAACGGCAAAATTTGTTATCAAAACTTTTAGTCGGCTTTACTATTGGTATGAGCTTATTTTGGCTCAATAAACCAATTAAAGCTCAGGTTTTTCGCCATTTTGACGCCAGTATTTTTAATCCCACAGCTTTTCTTCTGGAATCGGAAGATAATCCTGATGTTTTCAATATGCTGGCAATGAATGATGATTTTGAGATTATTACTTTTTTATTAAAAAATGATTCAACTCTAACAACTCTCAAACAAGACCAAATCACTTTTCTTGCACCTACAGATAAAGCTTTTCAGGCGTTACCTTCTAATATTCGCGATCGACTACTTCAACCCGACAATCTAAGAAAAGTACTCAAATATCACACAATTGCACGAAAAATTCAAGATCGAGATATTGAGCTTGGTCAGGTAAACACACTATTAGGTGAATCTATTACTATTACTGATTTTCCTGTTGGTGATAAATTTGGAGTCAAGCTTAATGATGCTACTGTTAGCGATCCTCTCCCCGTTAGCAATGGAGTCGTAGTGCCTATCGATCGCGTGCTTATTCCCCCTGGCTTTTAGGGTTTTTGCGGATTAACTAATAGCATTATTGATTAATATCTTACGCGAGGATCGAGAAAACCATAAAGAATATCGGCAATTAAATTAAAAATCACAATCAAAATGCCGTAAATAAAAGTTATTGCCATCACCACAGGAGTATCACTACGATAAATTGATTCGATTAATAAAGCTCCTATTCCCGGTACTCTAAACACTTGCTCTGTAACTAAAGCACCAGTAAAAATCGCAGGAATATCCAAAGCGATTAGAGTGACAACGGGAATCATGGCGTTGCGTAAAATATGATTTTTAATTACAGCAAAATTAGTTAATCCTTTAGCTAAAGCTGTCCGTACATATTCTTGGTTTAATTCATCTAATACCGCAGAACGAATAAACCGCATCAACACTGCGGACTGATATAAAACTAAAACACAGACAGGCATGATTGATTGTTTTACTTGCTCTAAAAAACTCGACCAATCAGTTACTCTTAAAGTACTGTTATAAATAAAAGGTAGCCAATTTAACTGGACACTAAAAACAATAATAAAGAGTAATCCAGTAAAAAATGTTGGTAGAGAAAAGCCTAAAAAAGTAAAAGTCGTGATAATTCGATCTGTTATAGAATAACGTTTAACTGCGGAAACGATCCCTAAAGGCAAAGCAATCAAAATACTTAAAATATAAGCTGAACCTACAATCCAAAGAGTTGTAGATAAGCGTTGTAATAATAACTGGAATACAGGACTTCTACTAGTAAAAGAATACCCCATATCTCCTTGGATAAAAGACCAAAACCATTTAAAATAACGAATATAAATTGGTCGATCTAAGCCTAGGGATTTACGAATATTTTCTCTTACTTCTGCGGTAATTGCAGGATTAGCAGCAAATTCTCCCAGGGGATCTCCTGGGGCTAATGCCAAAATCGAAAAAATAACAATGCTAATGGCAATTAGAGTTGGTAAGGAAATCAGTAAGCGTTTGATTAAGTATTGATTCATCTAGAATAATCAAAAAACGACCGCCGAAAAACTAATTTTAACTGGAATAGCTCAAAAGCGATCGCCTTAGCGCCAACTCAACTAACCTTTTTGAGTTGAAACAGGTTCGGCTTTAACATCTACAGTATTGTTGCTAGCTACTTGTTCGGCAAAGTCTTCTGATTGTTTACTAGATTTATATCGATCCATAATCAGTTGAGATATTTCTGTTACTAATAAACTAACTAGTACGAAATCATCTAATGCCCCTGCAATAGGAATAAAGTCTGGGGATATATCAATAGGGCTGATTAGGTAAACTAGTGTTCCCAGAATAATCCACCAACGATACTTAGGATTACGAATAGAGTTACGGTACCAATTATAGATTGATGTAGGTGAAATGTTCATATCTAATAGATTTACAAACTACTTTTATTTTGACAGATTATTTCTGTTTCTCTAGTGTGGATAACCCCATTAATAGAAGTTCGGAGTTTTTAGTTCGGAGTTAGTAGTTATAATTTTTTTAACGAGAGAATGAAGCATTAAAACCTTAAGTCTCATACATCGGTACTGTTTTCAACTAAAAATAGCAAGCAAATCAAAACCAATTTTACGATTTTTTGACCGATAAGAAAAAATACCAAATAGTAACTGGAACAAAATCCAACGGCGTAAATATGTAATCAAACAAATCTTACTTAATTCCTGCCATATTAATAATAATAAGAATATAGTTAATAATTTCACTAAAGTACTGGTATTTAGTAAATAAAAAACTAGAGGTGCAACCAAAATAGTAAGAATTAAAGCTATACACCAAGACAACCATTTACTAGAATCTTTCTTCTCTAAAGGAAGCTGACTAAACATTTGTTCGATCAGCCAATAATGAGCGTTAATAATTCCCTGTAGCAACTGAGAGTTTTTCCAGTCATCATGGCAAATCTGTTGACAAACTTTTCCTTCTACAGAAATCGTACTTTTCACTTTAGCTATCTCGTGAGTATCTTGCTGATAATAAGTAGAGAAAGTTATTTCTGAAGGAATATGACTTTGTCGTTCTACTAAAATGTAATAGCGAAAATCTGCTAATAAATAAGGAGAAAGTTTAATTTTAAGTTTTTTGGCTTGTGCGTGTTTAATTTCACGAAGATAGTCTTGATTGAGATAAAAACGAACACCATTGGGAATAATGTGTTTACGACTAATCCGTTCTTGATTAATATAAATGCAAGAATCTAACACGATATTCAATCAAAATAAGTAATCAAATTATAGCGGTTATTATCATTTATATTTATGAACTATCGTAATAATAAATTCTAATAGTCCTTGCCAATGTTTTTCTCCAGCTTCTACTCCCTCTCTATGCAATTCTAAAATTGTTTTTCGATGGGGATGATTTAATAACTTTTGATCGTAACAATTGGAAATTTGACCGCCTAATTGAATTCGAGTTTGAGCGTAAATCATATCTGCGGATTCTGATTGCCACACAACTTGATTGCGTCGATCTAAAACATTTTTAAGTTCTCCTAATTTACGCAAAGTTCGTAAAAAAGGGTAGTCTCGTAAAAGCTTATGTAATGTTAGCATTACGGATGGGTTATCGCTATCGAGAGGATTGGGTAATCTACTAAGAAGGTTTTCCCAATCATTATTGGGCTGAGTCAGAATAGCTAAATCTTGTTTGACTTGCTTGGATATCTTTTCATCGTATAGTTCGGATGTGGGATTGACCAGCAAAAATGCATACTCTAATTCTAGCTGACGGCGAAGACTGAGATAATGCTCCCGCAAAGAAGAATGAATATTTAACTTTTCTAGATTTAATCTAGAGATCGCATGTAGCTGTTGATAAACTTGCCAAGGTATAAATTTTTCCGTAGTAATCTTATCTACAAGAGAAGTATTAACTTCAACTGAAGCAATTTCGCCGACAAGAACATTCAATGATTCTAGCCAGCGATCGAGCCGTTGGAAATTCCCTTCTTCGATCTTAATTGCTCGATCGTATCGAGGACTTTTTTTTGGTTGTTGATTTTTTCTTGCTCTTCGTTTGGATGCCACAGATCTTGATAATAATTTTAATTACTGACTTTTATTTTCTTCTGAGGATTTTGCTGGTGAGCCAGCAAATAATTGTGTTTCTTCTCCTTCCCAATCTTGCCATTCTTCAGGTTCATCTAAGTCTAATGAGGAAAGATCGAGTAGATCGACATCAATATCTTGCTCTTCTCCTTCTTCTATCCATTCGCCCCAGTCTTCATCTTCAGGTTCTTGCTCTATAGGGTCTGGGTTAGCCACTAAATTAGAATTCTGTTGGTTATGTTCATTCTCGCTCGAGGTTGATAAATTAGGATTATTATCCTTTGTTCCTAACAAATTTGACTGAGAAGTAGAATTGGTAGTTTCAGAATTTTGCTGTGGTTCTTTTTGTTCTGATAGCAGGGGTGCAGTTTTTGCTTCTAAGTATTGAACATCATGATAATTTCCTTCTAGCTGTTGTTTCCGCACTATCGTTATCAAACGAAACATATTTTGCAGACTCTCTAGATTTTTTTGAATTGTTTGATGTCCTCTAGCTACTTGTTCAAAGTGAAATTGTTGAACTTCTTGATAAACAGCATTGCCCATCAAATCCTCGCTAATTTCGTTATGTATTTCTCCTTCGACTAAATTAATCCGAGTATGTAAACGCTTGAGGGGCGGATTATTTTCCCCTGAAGGGTTTTTTCCTTCAGAATTAGGAGAAGAGGGTGTAATAGATGTAGTAATTTTTAACTCAGGAACTTTGCTAATAGCGATCGCAAGTGCTTCGTTAAGCTTTCCTTCTTTAAGAGCCCGCTGAAAATCTTCACTGGATGTCATTTTTTTGGTTTTCCTATCTAGTTTTATCTTTCTTAGTTTATAGTTTGATTATTTACTTCCTAAACATAAAAGAAATTCTCTGTCGTAAGCATGAATTTGCCGAGTACCCTTGGCAAAACCAAATTTATCTACTAATTAAAGATTATTCGCTCAAGATTTAGGTATTTCTGCTAAAGTACTACCTACAATAGCAAACATTTTTTGTAAGCCTTCTAAATTTTTTAGGATAGTTTCTCTTCCTTTTGTTACTTGCTCTTGATGTAATTTTTTTAGTTCAGCATAATTTTGATTATTAATAATCTCGCTGCCAATTTCGTTTTCAATTTCTCCATTCACTAAGTTGATACGGGTACACAAACAAGATTCGGAGAAAGGCTTACCTCCAGCAATAATAGCTTGAGTTTCTAGGTTAGAAGAAGAAACCCAAGTAGTAATCTTCAACTCGATCGCTTCACTTACGGCTAAAGTAAAGGCATCGAATAGTTTTCCTTCTCGGATTTTTTGTTTGAATTCTTCGATTGCTGTCATAGTATTAGGTAATTTTGCATACCGATTAACGATCTAGAATCTTGTCGGCATTTTTAGTTTCTGTCTGCCAAAATTCTGTGACATTGTAGCCCAACTCAGCCAGCATTTGATGCAGCAAAGGAAGGCTCAAACCTATGACATTACTATGACAGCCTTCAATTTTTTCGATAAATAAACTTCCTTTTCCTTCCAAGGCAAAACTTCCCGCACATTTAAGGGGTTCTCCACTGTGTACATAAGCTTCTATCAGTCGATCGCTAAGATTGGCAAAGTAAACTTTGGTAATACCACAACGCACCAACTGTTTTTGTTTGCTCAGATCGATTAGAAAATGACCAGTGTATAAAAGTCCTGTATTGCCCCGCATAATTTGCCAATTCGCTATCGCTTCAGTTGTCGATTTTGGTTTACCATAAATTTTGCCATCCACTTCCAACACCGAGTCGCAGCCTAAAACAAGAGCATTTTTGAATTGGCTAGCAACACTTTGTGCTTTACATTTAGCCAAAGTTTGCACTAATTCAATTCCCTTGTCTATGGCAACTTGAGATTCATCGAAATTGCTAATCCGAACAACTGGCTCTATTCCCGCTGTTCGCAGTAATTTGAGGCGAGCAGGAGAAGCTGAAGCTAAAACAAAAATGGGTAAACGACGTAACATTGGGTTTACTTAATTCTGAAAAAAAAGCTTAATTTTAATAGGTCGAGCTAGCGTACCGAAAAAGATCGAGCAGCAATTTCAAAAGTATCTTTCACTTTTTCCCAACGGCTTTCAGGGGTAGAAAGATTAAAAGTAAATAACTTGCCATGACTGACGGCAACACTAGCTAGATTATGTCTTAGTGGTTGCTCTGGTACATCTACTTCATACTCCAAAAGATAATAACTTTTATCGTTAGCTTGTCGAGATTCTGCTCTAAGAAAAGCTGCTTCTCTTTCTAGCTCGGGACTATTATTAACTAAATTGAGAAAGCGATAACCTACTTCCGAGGGTGTACCCAAATCTTCTAAAGTTTTATCAGCAGGAACATCACTGATAATTACACTCAAATTTTCCGTGCGTTCGATCAAATCACGAAACACGACATCTACTCCCGCAGAAGGATTTTTGAGATCGACGGGGATCCAACCATTAGGATAAAGAAATTCATATCCTTTAGCGGGATTTGCATAGCTTTTTAACCCACTGACTCCCACAGAGCAACTCGATAAAGCAATGCTAAGTACGACTAGCAAGATAGAAATAAACGACTTTAACATTTTTTTAGAATAATCTAGTTCTGGCTGTTTTATTTTCCCACTAAAATTAGGGAATTGCTGGATTAGATCTTCATTTCACAAAGAAAAAATATACCCCATGCGATATCAATTAGAGCATGGGGGTTGTCAGTATTTTTAGTATTTTGCCTGTTACTTCTAGCTTACATTAGAAGCAAAAACCGCTATGGCAATTGTTCCTCCAATTACTAAAGCACCGAGCATACTTAAAATAACATAATTGCGTTTTTCGGCTTGAGAAGGGGGTTCTGCCGTGTACATTTTAGGTTCAACGGCAAAGTTATTTAACCTTCCCCCATCTTCTTTCGTATATGGCATATATTAAAACCTCTTATTTAAGTCCAAATTTACAAATCTTGATTAATTTTAGTTGTACTTAGGCAAATCATACAACAAAACTTAATATTTTCTGAGGTAACAACTTCTACAACCGAAGTTACTTAGAACCAATTTCTAATTTAAGTTTTGGCTCATTAGAAGTCACCGAAATTTCGTGATAACTCAGTTTGACGAATACGTTTGGCTCGATCGACGCAGAGGTAGAAACAATCATTCCAGTACCTTGAGATCCAAAACCATAACTGAAATCAAATGTCCAGCGATATTGATTTTTGTCTAGTTTTTTGCCCGAGTTCATCCGCCAACCCCAAACATTTAAATATTCTTCGCTGCGTTTAAGCTTACGAGTTTCATAATTAAAAAAGAGAGAACATCGAAAGCCAATATCCTCAGAAGAGAGAAAAGCATAACTTAATTCAGAATTAGTTTTAAGTGGCTTGTTACTATGCTTTAGCTCAAAATCGCCAAGCTTAGAATTTATATTCCATTCTAAATTATCAGAATTATCTAATTTTGCTCCAGCAGCAAAAGAAAAGTAGTCACTTTTAAAGGTAAGTTTAAGTCCAGCATTAAGAGATTTTTTTTCACTATTACCTTTAGCTGTAAAAGTCAATCCAGAAATAATTCCCCAATTTAGATCGAATTTCTGTTCGGTATCCTGACTGTGAAAATTGAAGACAAAATTTTCAGCCGGTTGAAAGCGAACATGAGAGTGAAGCTCTAATCCTTGCTCTCTAGTAACCAGAGAGACAGTTGTTTTTAGCGGAACATTGCTTGGCTGAAAAGATATTTGACTAAACCCAAGTAGAAGATCCTCATAAGCAAAACCCATGCCTAAAGTGACATCTTCTGATAAGCCTCGATGAAAAGCAATGCCACCGCGAAAATCTTTAAATTCTCCTGATAAATTATCTTTTTGGACTAAATTTTTACTACCTCCGCCAGAAACAGTTAGGGTAGATGTTCCTTCTGGCAAAAGTGGATAAAGATTACTCTTGTTTAATTGGAGTTTTACAGGTCGGTCTGTCGATTGTTTTCCCCATTGTTCGACAGTAGTTAACCCCCAATATTTACCACTACTGCTTGGCCAAAAAGTAGGATGAAAACCCAAAATTAAGTTAGCCTCTGCATTTTGATAAGAAAAAGGCTTTTTCCCTAAAGCTAAATTATGTTGTTTTACAATCTTGAGATTAGAAGTTAAACTATTGTCACCAAATAGCCAGTTATCTAGATTAATTACATTATTAAGATAGTCGGTATCTTTAACCGAAAGCAAAAAATCAAGATTGTTTCCTGCAAAATTGATATCCAAAGGAGTAATTGGCAGTAAATCATTTTGCAGTGCTTTAGCCGATAAAAACACTGGTTTATTTGGAGATTCTGGCTGTGGAATGGGATAACTAGCTCGTGCTGGGGCATTAACAATGAGACAGCAGAAAACACTGCCCCAAAGCAAATCTGTTACAATGGCTTTCATCGATCGTGAGAGGAGTAGGAGGAGTAACAGGTAAATTGCAACTAAATAAGGCTGACCCGAATAACTTTCATACAAGTATTAATGAAAATCAACTTCATATTTATAGAGTAAATACTAAAAATATGTAATATAAATTGTTAATAATGTAATCTAAATTATCCTTAAGTCAAAGATAGTCTTATATTTTCCTTTTGTTATTCTATTGTCTATTTTTTAAAAATAGCAAGAATGAAAATTCTATCAAGATTAGTTTCAATAAGTTAAAGATTTGATGAATTGAATTTCAACCTAGCTCTAATAATATGAAAAAATTGCTACATTTTGCCAAAATCAGTTCTGTTATTTTCGCTTTTTTAAAACAGTTTCTAGTCAATAAATCACTCAATTGTTCACTTACTCTATTATTGAGTATGAGTTTTTTGAGCGGTATAAGTACTATAGCCAAGGCTCAAACCGCAGAAAATCCACCTAAAGAATTAATTGAAGCGATCGCAGATATAGAAAAGGCCGCTAATCAAAGAGACCTAGAAGAATTACTAGAAAACTACGATGAGGATTTTACTAATACTGATGGTTTAACTTATGCCTCGCTATCTGAGGCATTGAAGCAAATGTGGCGCAATTATCCTCGACTGCGCTATTCGACCAAAATAGAATCTTGGGAACAAGCAGGAGATCGACTAATTGCTAATACAGTGACTTATATTCGTGGCACTCAGAATAATCAAGGAAGAGTAGCTCGCCTCAATTCAACTCTGCGGTCGCGCCAATATTTTCAAAACCAAAAATTGGTTCGTCAAGAAATACTTTCAGAACAAACTCAGCTAACTTCTGGGATTAAACCACCAAAAGTAAACGTGATCGTACCAGAGCAAGTTAAGGTTGGCGAAAAGTATAGTTTCGATGTTATTGCTACAGAACCATTAGAGAATAACCTACTTTTAGGTGCTGCGCTCGAGGAAAAAATAGGTAGCGATCGCTATACCAATCCTACTACTTTAGAATTAAAGCCTTTACCCGCAGGCGGAATTTACAAAGTAGTCACAGCACCTCGTCTTGCCGATAGTCACTGGTTATCAGCTATTTTAGTGAGAGGAGATGGTATGACCATAGTAACCAGACGAGTTAATATCGGTAAAAAGTAAATGCTATTTTTAGGTACGCTTTATGACCATTAAGTGTTTAAAGCAAGGGCTCCAATAAACTATGACAAAGCCGGACAGACTTGGACAAAATACCCCCAACAGCGCGATTACACATGGCGAGGAAACCTCGCCGTGTCTCGCGCTCAATTTTTCGGGATTGAATAGTATATTAATACTAAAAAAGGGGGTATTTTGTCCCCACTCACCGAAAAATCATCACAGACCGCGAAGGGGGCTTATATCATCTTTAGCCTATGGGTGAGAACCGATATCTTTACTATTCAAGCCCCCTTTCGCGCCCTTACAGTAGCGAAGTCTGTCCGGCTTTGTCCAGGTTTTCTCTCGGGGTACTGCAACTTTTAATAGCTATCAGCGAGCGGATGTGCGTTAATTATTAGCTGCGTTCATTGCTTTGTATAATATTATTAGTTACTCTAATTGAGTAGAGCTTACTCTTCCAATTTTGAGTTAATTAAAGAAAAATCTTTTAGTTGCACTTTTTTCTATAGCAATACTAACGAAAGTTAGGACATCTCAAGGCAAAGTAGCTATTAGCTATTAGCTATTAGCCATTAGCAGATCGATTAATTCACGTCCTAATCTAAATACGTACTGCTATATCTTCTTCAAATTATTCTTACCTTACATAGTTTTGGGCTTAAACTAGAAGTATTGCACCTTGCATCTAACCTGGAACTTTGCTTTTCTCAACCTTCTATTCAGTTACAGTTGTTCGAGATTGGATGAAACAATCTTACTTTATTATTTTGATTGCTGGTTGACATTAGAAATAGCCTGTCAGAAAGCGGAACTAAGCGTAATTATATGTTGAGTCTTGAGTCACGATCTTAGTTCTCACTAAGAAAAAATCGTATTTTGTTAGGATGCTGTTGTGTGACAAAAAAAGATATATTGACTAATAGCAAATTTAAACTTGTATTCTCTTACTGTCTCTAGAGCCAATCTTTTTCAATTGTATATCATGTCAGATTCAGAGCTAAATTCTAGCAACTTATTTCCGATTGTTACTCCTCAAGGAAATGGTTTTATTGACAAAACTGGACAAATTGTAGTCGAGCCTCAATTTGACTGGGTTGGTAAGTTTTCTGAAGGACTTGCTGCTGTAATAATTGAAGAACACATTGGATATATCGATCGTCATGGTGAACTGGTAATTAAGCCTCAATTCGATCGCGACCAGGAGATAGATGGATTAGAATATTTTTCTGAAGGATTAGCAGTAACTTCTTTTCAAGATCGAGAAATTGATTCTGTTCAGAAAGGATATATTGATAGAACAGGAAAGATTGCGATCGCACCCCAATTTGACCAAGCATATCCTTTTAGTGAAGGAATAGCACGAGTAGAACTACTAAAGAGTAATAGTTTACACTACGCTTTTATCGATCGAGTAGGCCAGATCTTGTTTTCTCATCCTTCCGTTTCTGAAGCTAGAGACTTTTCTGAAGGACTTGCTGCTATAAAAATCGAGCAAAAATGGGGTTATATTAATCGAGAAGGTAAAATAGTCATTAAACCTCAATTTATGGGAGCGCAGGATTTTTCTGAAGGACTTGCTGCCGTCATAGATGTAGGTGGTAAATGGGGTTATATTGATAAAACTAGTAATTTGGTAATTAAACCAAGATTTAACCATGTTTTAGAGTTTACTACTCCTCCTGGTAAGTTTTCTCATGGATTAGCAGCAGTAGGCGCAGATAATGGTACGCGCAGATGGGGATATATTAACAAAAAAGGAGAATTTGCCATCCAACCGAGATTTGACTCTGGCTATGCTGGATGTGGTTGTTTTTCTGAGGGATTAGCTTGGGTTACGGTGGGATGTGAACCAGAAAAACGTGACTTCACTACAGGGCAATACGGTTATATTAATCAGAAAGGAAAATTTGTAATTAAACCTATTTTTGATTTTGCTGCGGAATTTTCTGGTGGATTAGCCAAAGTACAGATTGATGATTCTAGTTTTTTCGCTCGAGGAAAATGGGGATATATCAATAAATCTGGTCAATTTGTATGGGAATGGGTGTATGTCAGTTGAGGGTAAGGTAGTCCCTACAAAACAGTGGAGGTTGAGAATTCATGGGCATTTTCGGCGATCGGAGCAAGAATCAAATCTTGCCATTGTAACTGAGTTGTAGTGAGCTTCTGCTTCATGGCTGGGGTCAAATGTTGATAACGACGTTTAAATTTTTGAGGTTCACCAGTCAAATCCTGACGGAGACTTTTGTGCAATTGACGATAGTTGTAGTCGAATAAGTTAATCCACAAGACCGATTCAAAGTTCTTCTGGTTTTTGCAGTAGCCTAAAGTTTTACGCTGTAAATAAGAGACTTTTTGTCTCAAAGTTAGGTTTAATCTTTCGATATAAGAAGTATTTTGAGTTTTATTACCAAAATCAGTCTCTTTTCCCTTTAATATCTTCTTAATTTATGAATAATTCATTGACAATTAACCCAAAAATACAGGCTGAAATCATAAGATATATACATAAGATAAAGGAACATTTTGATTGTTCATAATCTCAATATCCAACAAAACAATCTTATTTAAAAAAAGGTGGTAAATAAAGATGAGCGGAACAAGCAGGAACTTTAGATTTTCTCAGTACTGCACTTCACGAAATAGGTCATACTATCGGCTTTATTAGTGGTGTTGACACTTCAAAAACAGAAGATGACTCTTTTATTAGTCGAGTATTAGACTATTTCGGCAGCAATGCTGCTTCTGTTACAGAAACAACTGTGATGGATTTATTCCGTTATTCCGTAGAAAGTGCTGCTCAAGAAATAACCGATTTAACTTTAGGAACTGCTGCTTACTTTTCTCTAGATGGTACAGCAACTGAATTAGCTCTATCTACAGGAGAAGATTATCAGGGTAGCCACTGGATCGATAGTACTCAAGAAAATGGCTTGGGCATCATGAATCCTACCCTCACGCCACTACTCCGAACTCAAAAAATTTTGTTACTTCAAAATGCTTTTTGGGCAATCTAAGAATAGCCTTCGAGCTTATTAATTACTTGGACAGAATTGTATTTGCCTCACTAATCTCCAACTGAAATAATGAAATACCAAATATTGAGCCATGCTATTTGTTTTGGGCTAAAGCAACCAACAGACAAGAGGAGATATGTGTCTGCTTTGTCTGTGGCTTTCTTTTTGTCAATAGGGATAGGAACGAATGCTTCTGCTCAAATTGTTCCCGATCGAACTTTGCCCAACAACTCTGTTACTCTCCCTAATGGAAATATAATTCAAATTACTGGAGGTACAACCGCAGGTAATAACTTGTTTCATAGTTTCG
>JASJDJ010000134.1 GCA_030065635.1 Xenococcaceae cyanobacterium MO_188.B32 | reverse complement strand
CTCTTTGAACCCTTAGTATCTTGACCAAAACTTAAACTTTTCTCTTATTATCAAAAAACTCGCTCCTCCACAGCTTGAATTATGCTTTCAACTCTATTTGTGAGATATAGAGGGCTATCACCAGGGTCAATCTTTAACATTTTGAAACAATTTTGCAGGTTTTAGTGTTTGAATTCTCTGGTTTACTCTTTAGATGTATTTCTCCCGAGTCCATTCAATTGAAAACAGCTGTAAGTTTTTGAATTTAATTCAAAATCAGTATCTATTTATACTTCATGTTGAGCCAATAACTAGTAGTTTTAATAATAGTGGGAAAGGTATGGTTAGCTATTTCTCGGTCAAAATCTAGGGCGAGTTAACTTTAAAAATTGCGATCGCGAAACTAAAGTCCACGGAGGGGGTAGATTTATTTATGAGGAGTGTAAATCAAAGCGTATTTCCAGTTGTCTACTCAACTCTTGCTCCTCAAGCATTAATCACACAAGTGCTTTGCCAGTACGATCTTGGGGAAGTAACTAGCTGTCAATTATGGAATCGGGGATTGAGTGATGTTTATTTAGTAGAAATAAACAAACAGCCTTATATTTTAAAAGTTTCTCATCATCATTGGCGTTCTCTCTCCGATATTCAGTTTGAACTGGAATTACTAGAATTTTTACATCAAAAATATATTCCTGTTGCCTATCCTTTAAGAACTAGTGAAGGAGAACTGTTTGTTACTATTAAAGCCTTAGAAGGCGATCGCTATGCAGCCTTGTTTCCCTATGCAGATGGTACTGTACCGTTAGGAGACTTAAATTTAACTCAAAGTGAGATTTTTGGAGAAACTTTGGGTAAGCTACATCAGAGTACATTAGATTTCCAGACTCAAGCCCCACGTCAACCTTTAAATCTAGACTATCTTTTAGATGATTCCTATCAAGTAATTGCTCCTTGTTTTCAAGATAGACCTAACGATCTAGTTTATTTAGAAAGAGCGATCGAGTGCATTAAAATACAGTTACAGGATATTCCGCAAAAACCTCCTTTTTGGGTAGTTTGTTGGGGCGATCCTCATAGTGGCAATGTTCACTTTACTGAAGAAAATAAAGTAACTTTATTTGATTTCGATCAATGCGGTTATGGTTGGCGCGTGTTTGATATAGCTAAATTTCTCCAGGTTTCCCTCCATGC
Organism: Xenococcaceae cyanobacterium MO_188.B32; assembly: GCA_030065635.1. Lineage (GTDB taxonomy): Bacteria > Cyanobacteriota > Cyanobacteriia > Cyanobacteriales > Xenococcaceae > JASJDJ01. The sequence goes on along the minus strand of JASJDJ010000134.1, from coordinate 15,785 downwards.
AGGTATCCAAAGAAAAGTCCGAGATGCTTTTTTAGCTGGCTATCAAACTATCCAGAATCTTACACCTCAAGAACTTGATTCATTGCCTCTCTTAACTCAAACTGCTCATATTTGGGTTTTGGCAATTAATATTAATGCTGCGAAAATCCATAGCTGGTGCAGAATCGATCGAAGTTATTTTGGTAGAAGAATAGAAGAATTAAAAAGATTGGCTTCTAAAGATTGGCAGTTATTCTAACTGAATAAGAGCTTTTAACCCTTCTGGATGACGAAAATAACTCATATGATCGCAACCTATTTCTTGGATTCGGGGTGGAAATACCCGTTCTCGATCGACACTCTGAATACTCTGGACAGTAACGGCAATATCATTGGCTTGACCGAGAAAAGGTAGAGCAACAGCACGGTTAAATAATTTTTGTAGCAATCGATCGAGTAAGCTAGATTCTCCTGGAGAAGATTCTAGGGCAGCAGGTATAACAGAAGTATTCCCCGCCACAATTGAATAAGGTATTTGAGGGTCCGGACTGACTGCTAAGTTTTGCAAAAATTGTGAGCTAGGTTGCATTTGATCGAGAGCCACATCGATGATTTCTAAACTACTGACAGATGTAGCGATCGCTCGTAATAATAAACCAAAAACAGGAACAGGCCAAGTAATTTGAGCTAAACCATTCAAACCAATTGTCAGCATAGTTACTGCCCAATCTTCTACTTTTGACCAAGGAGAGCCAGCATTAGGCGTTCCTAATAAGATTAGATGTCGAACTAGACGATTGCCTCCTTCTCTTTCGATAAACCAACGAGAAACCAAACCTCCCATAGAATGAGCGACAATATGTAAGTTTTTGCCACTATTTGCTCCTAAACCAACTTGTTCTAATCTTTTTTTCAGTAAGCGGGCGTTTTCTTCGATAGGAGTATGGAGATTTTCGTAGTCGAAGGTAAGTACTAAGTCATAAAGCTCGGCTAGCGGTTTTTCTGCGCCGTTGAGTTCGACTTTAGCCCTGCGGACACTTCTCACCATATCTTCGGTGTCGCCAATAATGCCGTGGATATAAAGAACGATCTTGTCTGCCCGTGCTACTCTCTGCTTGACTTTCTCTATATCTTGTTCGTAAGTAACGGTTTCTTCATCAACATCTGCTACTGCTAAGAGGGGATATTGGAATTCTTGCTCTAATTTTTGACTGATAATTTTTTGTAAGAAGATGCGGATCGAACCACCGAGACTGCGTTTATCTCGATCGAATGTATTGTTAGTAGATTGAGGTAATCTCTGTAGTTCAATTTCTGTTTTGCCTTCGGGGCTACTATGGGCAAATCCTAAAGGCAGGAAAAACTCACCATCATAAGCAACTGATAATATTTGTTCGTTAGTGTTTAAAGGGGTATCGACAATTAATTTGAGAGGACTATTTTTGGTGACTACATCGGGATTTTCTACCTCGGTTAATTCCAAAGCACTTAAACCAGGATCGTTACCCCGACTAGTCGTAAATTGAAATGGTTGTACTGCCTCGTTTTCCGAACTTAGAACGGGAGGAAGGAGAGAATTACCTAAACTTCTAGTAGTATCATTAACTGTAGCTAAACGAGCTTTAGCTTTTAGACTGGGATGGGATTGTAACTTGACTCCAAATCCCAAATTCATGCTTTCTCCAGTTGGCAGGATAGATTTAGTCGGCTGAGGACGTACAGTAGTAATGGTAATTTGACTGGTCGTCCATTCATCGGCAATAGTTTCTGCTTCTGGTTGACTACTAAAAGCACGGGTTTGTACCTGACCCATCAGACGATTGAGTGTTCCTTGTCCTCTTTTGGGTTTTACATTAGCTAGACTGCGAGAAGGTAGATCGAGTTCTGCTTGCTCTAGTAAAGTGGCATCGAATTCAGCAGTGCTGACAATTAGCTTGAGGATATCTTTTACCTCGGTAATGCCCTGATTTTGCCATAAAATACGATCGACTGTGGAGTAAATTTCTTGACCGTTTAATGCCCAAGCTTCTTCTCCTGGCTGTAACCATATTCCCCTTGTGGGAAATAACTCCGCACTAACGGCATAGCGGTCGGTTAAATCTAAAAGAGAGCAGTAAAAGGGTTGGTTGCTATGATTTTTAAGCTTAATTTTAAAGGTTGGCTGTTGCAGATTACCATTTTGTTGACGGTACTCTAAACGTAAGTCCGTCCCTGGCAATTCTCGTCCATCATGATAGATAGAGATTTGGATTGCATCAGCAGGAATACCACTGCTAGGAGAACTAGATAATTCAGCAATATTTGTCCAACGAGTTATATGTTCTAATCTGGCAATGGCTTGAGTAGCACTAGCGTTAGTATAGCCTGGAAGGGGAGCAACTAAAGGGCGATCGTCTGCGGGTCTAGTTATTATATATCGACCATTACGGGCAAGTAACTGAAATTCAGCGGTAGCCGAGTCAGATACTTCTCGGATATAAAGAGAGGATTGGTTTTGAAGGGCAGTACGAGCAAGTTGTACTCCTTGTTCTTCCCCGATAATTACTACTTCTTTGGGTGGTAGAGGTAAGCTGGTAACTATTGCCTTGTAAGTTGTATCCAATGATAAGTTATCGATACCACTAAGATTAACTTTACTCAAATGGGGCATTACTTCTGATACTGTAGCCGTGCCAATAGCCATCGATAGCTGATGTAATTCTTGAGGAGAAGCCATCAAAGGAAAAAGAGCTAGTTCGGTTGTTTCCTGGGCTGTTGGTTGAGGGATTCCGTGGACTGCACCCCCATCGATTACCCAGCCATAATCTGAGTGATGGCTAACAGTAAAATAGGCTGGATGGGATACGATCGATCCTCCTAAAAACAGTTGGTCTAAATCTTCTCCTGCGGTAGATTTAATTTGAGGAGATTGAGCCGTTACTTTACTCTGAACTAAAGCTTGAGTTCGTTTAAATAAATCGCGATAGGTCAAATTACCATTAGTTTTTTGTAAGGTATCGAGTAAGAAATAAGAAAAAACACCACGACGTTGACCATTAGCATTGTATTCTTTTGCCAACTCGCGATCGCGACAAGCGGATAAAAAGATGTGTTTGCCTTGGGGTATAGTCCAACCAGCCATACTCGCTTCTAAACTGCGAGAAGCCGAATTTTTTTGTAATTCTGTGGGGGCAACTAAAAAGCTGTCAATTGGTCTTTTTCGTCGATCGAGCGGGGCTTTACGTACTGATATATCTAAATCTAACTCCCCGCGAGTACCAGAACCAGAATGACAACAATCTAAAATTACTAATAGATGAGGGTCTTTTTCAGCTACTTCGGCAATTAGTTTACCCAATTCTTTATCTGCTAAATCCCAACCGCCAGGATTGCGACTATCGTAACAAACCAGAGTTTCATCTAAGCGGTCTGGTTCTAGAGTCCAAAACTCTGGGGGTGATTTTTCTTGCGCCCCGTGTCCAGCGTAGTAAAAAACTGCTACATCTTCACTACCAGCCCGAGCCAAATGTTGTCGAAAACCATCAATAACATTCTGACGAGTTGCCTCTCGATCGAACAAAGTTTTTACATGGAGTTGATAATTATCTCGATCTACCCGTGCTGATAAATATTCCTGAAAAGATTTAATGTCGTTAACGCAACCTTGAAGGGGTGATACGGGACTGAGATATGCGTCAATACCAACTAGCAATGCATAGATGTTACGAGTCATAATTTTGGGATTGGGGATTAGGTTTCTTTTAGGTCAGAGGTCAGAGGTTAGAGGTTAGAGGTCAGAGGTCAGAGGTAATAACTCCGAACTCCGAACTCCGAACTCACGTGATAACTGTTAAATCCGAATAGTTCCACCATCGAATAGTTTTAGGGTCATAAAGAAGTCTTCGCCATAGGTTAATTTCTGTTCTTGCAGAATAGCGATCGCAACTTGTTCTCCCAGACGCAGAGATTCGATATAGTCGGTAAAGTAGTGAACTCCTGCCCAATTACGTCCGATGGAAATGTTGGCAGCGAGTTTATTTAATTCTCCTTCTACTGTGAGCGGTTTTGCTAGGAAAACTTTCTGTAAACCAGAGCCATCTGTCTTGGGTTCGTAACAGAAAGGAAGTTCGACATCGGTATTAAAAAATGCTTTGAGGATAGTAACGCAAGCTCCTGCTACGGTAGCATGACCAGCACCATAGGCTGGATGCATGGGCGAACCTTCGGGGAATGCCATGGGTAAGAGGAAAGAATTTTCGTAGCCATTATCATTATCTTTACCTCGATCGTCGCTAAATTTGTCTTTCTGTTGGGCATTGTGGGCAGCGACTTCGTTTAATAACTCACTACCTAAACCATCAGCCAAGGTTTGGATGACTTCAAGATTTTGTCGATCGTTATTACTAAAACGATTTACCCAACCCCCTACTACTTCGGGACGTAAGCGACGATGCACGTTAAATTTTTGGAAACGAACGGCTTTTAAGGCTCTGGTGGCAACTTCTGTCACTAAGGATAGGATATGAGGCCCCCCAAATTGAGCAAAACCTTGTTGCTTATCGCGGAAATCTTTATCTTGGAAAGGAATACCCTTATCAAATTTAACTCCCAATGCCAACATGGTTAAACAAGCATTGAGATAAGCCTCGTATAGAGCATCATAATGAACATAAGTGGCTAAATCTCTGGGAGTAGCCATGAAACGATAAGCAGGATTATCACAATAAGTTTCTAAGCCTCTAAGATCTGCGCCATTCTGTGCATCTATCCAAGCTTCCCAGGTAGTCAGATAGTCTTTGTATGGTTGAGCAAAACGAACTCGCTGATTTACTCGGATCGAACCATATTCAATAAATCCATCTTCAAAATTATGAATATTACCTAGTCCACGATTACCAACTAGCAGAAATTGAGACAGATAAGAGCCTACATCATCTCCTTTATTAATGCCCCGAAATACCGTTTGCGGTGTAAAAGGTTTGCGTAATCTTTTCTTCTCTGCTGGAGATAAATTTAGAGAATTAGGAGATTTAATCCAGGGAGAATTATTCAATCGCTCGATCGCTGTTTGCACTTTGGGCGAAGTCTCAAATTCAGCAAAGGGAACATCCCGCAATAGTGCCATAGAGTATATTTCAATCATCTCTGTTACTAGCTCTTGGCTATCTAGTGTGGGCGCAGGAGGCATAGTAACAGCTTGGGCATCAGGGCCTTCTAGATCGAAGGTTAAACCAGCACCCTGACTTTCCCAAGCCCGAACAGATATATCTTGTCCATTTTTCTTACTTTCTTGGGCAATTTGCGCTCGCCACTCAGGAAATTCTACCCCATCCTGTTCGGGAGGGCCTAAAGGAGTAGCTTTAAAATCTCGAACATCTCCAGAATTGACACCACGGACAAATTGTTGATAGTCTTGAGGGTCAACAATTATACCTGTATTTACATCATGAGGTAATCCTTTAGTGAAGTTAGCAATATGAGTAGGTCGATTATCCCCATCGCGATATCTGAATTCTTCTTGATTATCGATATGAGGTGGATGTTGCCTAAAAAAAGCAGTTTGAGCAGCATTGATGCGAGTTATTAAAGCTCGAATTCGCCGATTATTCATAAGATTTCTCCTATTAGTTTTTTTGTGTCAGAACTGAGTAATTGGTAAATTTAAACCGTTCCTCCAAACAACTTAGTGCTGTTCCTCTGCCTACATAGTCACCGTTACACCGCCTTTTAACGAACGGGGCATACAAGCTCTTGAATCGAATTCAAGAGACAGCCCCTCCGGTGCCTGCGGTGACCGGCGTTCCCCGGTCAATTTTCCCAATTGCATCACAAGACTCAAATTCTAATTCTTCTGTATCAACCATAGAGTTACTCATTACAGACTTCTAACTTGGCAGGATTAAAAGTTACAATTTCCCAGATCTCGACCGCGACTTATTAATTGCACAGTGCGAGTAATTTAGTTAAAGTTTTCTGGTTATCTATAGGGAGATAACTAAATTAATATGCGTATCGTAATTATTTTTATTTAAAAACAGTTGCCTCGATCGCCATCAATAATTCTTTGATACAAATCGATCGGGAATAACTAGGGAATATTCAGCTCTTGCACCTTGCTGAAAAGGGACTTCTCGCTCACGATGAACATCACACCACCTTAACTTGTCACGAATGGCATTTGAGCAACTGTTAATCGATCTCGAGTATTGTTTTAGAAACTAACCTGGTTTTTTTCTGCTCTCTTTCAGAAAGTTCGTTGCCAGCTTGGAGGCGAGTAGCACTAGTTTGCAGGACAGTAGCACCTTGTCGATCTCCTAATTGTAAAGCGGTTTTTGCTGCGGTTTGTAACATAGTTGCTGCACCTAAGCGATCGCCTTGTTGTAATTTGGCTTCAGCAATTTTAGTTTGTCGATATTTAGCTAAAGTTAACACGTATGCTTTTACTTCTTCTCTAACCTTAGGTTGGTAAGAAGTTTGTGACTCTACTTCAATCACAAAAATATTAGATAATAATTTTTCTCTACCTAAAGCTGGATCGTCGTAACGAATTTGTACCGAAGCAATTTGATGTTTTCCGAGAGACAATTTATTGATATAGAGATTAACTAAAATAATTCTCTCCCTGTCAACCATTAAATCTCCCAGACGAAGACAAAAGTAATTCCCTTCTAACTGAATTGGTAGTTCGATAGTTTCTGGGGCAACTTGAGCAATGGGTTTTAATTCTGCCAGTCTGACGTTAGGCATTAGTTCCATCATCAAGTGAGCATTAGTCAAGCCTATGGATTGAAGCCGATTAAAGAGTTTAGCAAATTCCATAATTGCTTGTTCTGGTTTTTCAATAAAGGCTAGAGTCCCCCCAGTTAAATCGGCAATTTGCTCTAATAAATCCTGATTCCAGTAAGCGCCAAAGCCAAGAGTATTAATAGTGATACTATACTCAGCAGCTAATTGTGCCAGTTTTAAGCAACGTAGATTATCCCCATGTTTATTTTTACCATCTGTCAGCAGAAAAATGTGGGAAACAGCATTTTGTTGCCTTACGGCAATTTGTTGAATTCCCAGTTTGATACCCTCGTCAATAGCTGTTCCCCCCTTAACCTCAAGGGTTTGAATTTTCTGTTTAATATCGGGAATATTTTCAACTGATTGATTGGGAATAAGTATCTTAGCTTGATGATCGAAAACAATAATAGACAAGCGATCGCCTTTATTAAGTTTCTCAATAATCTGCATGGCTGCTTGTTTGACGGTACTCAGAGGTTTTCCTTCCATAGAACCGCTATGATCGAGAACTAAGCAAAGATTCAAATGTACATTTGCCTCATCTTCATCTATGCGAGCAGAAAGAGATAAAGAAAGTTGACGCTGACTACTTTTTTGTTTGGCATCAAGATGAGGATCGCTCAATACTGGCTTAAGATCGACTTTCATTGCTTCAATGGTCAACACTGTCTATCTTTAGCATAAACCGATAGATAGTATCATTGAAACAATTTACTCATTACAATCAAGCAGAATTGAACCGTATTTGTTGGTAATCCATACTGACTGATAGGGTTTGAGGATTAGTTTATCGTGGATATCTTCAATTAATTCTCCGCCAATTAAATCGCACCAAGGATCGGTACAAACCAAATTGAGGTCTGATAATCTGAGTTTTTGAGAGCGATCGCTCAAGTTATTGATGCAAAAAATACTCTGGTCCCTATCTCTACTCTGTCGCCAAAAAGCAAATAAGGCTTTATTCATCGGATGCAAAGTGTATTGAGTTGCATTGGGATGGAAAGCCGATTGACGACGACGAATTTGGATTCGCCGACACAACTCTTTATATACTCGGGCTTGAGGAGAATTTTCGTCTGCTAATAACCATTCTAATTTATCTACATCCCATTTGTGGCGATTGATAGAACGATTTATTCCCGTTTTTTCGACACTTTCGTAGTCATTGGGAGTAGCAAATAAACTATGAATGTAAAAAGCAGGAATACCTTCGATCGCCATCATAATAGTTTGCGAACAAATAAATCGCTCTATTTGCCATTTATCTTCTCCTTTTACTGTTCCTTTGAGAGCGTCAAATAAGGAAATATTCATTTCATAAGGACTTTCGCTACCGTCAGCTTTTTTCCTCATGCTGATTTTTCCGCCAAACTTTTGCATAGTTTCTAGCAATTGCTGGTATTCTTGTTCGGCTAATAATCCTTCTGCGGGACGTACTCCAATACCATCATGGGAAGCAGTAAAGTTGAGATAGGCACAACCGATGGGGGCAGGAGGCATACTCATCATCCAGGTTTTCAAATGCTCGGATTTACCCTGAAGTAAGGCATTTAACAACAGAGGAGGAAGACTGAAATTGTAAATCATGTGAGCTTCATCTCGATTGCCAAAATAGCTCAAATTTTCTCGGTTAGGAACGTTGGTTTCGGTGATTAAAGCTACATCTGCGTCTAACATTTGCAAAATTTCCCGCAGTAAGCGAATCATAGCGTGGGTTTCGTTTAAATGAATACAAGACGTATCCATCTTTTTCCAGAGATAACCAACTGCATCGAGACGAATATACTTTGCTCCTTGCCGGACATAAAAAAGAATAATTTTAATAAACTCCAGCAAAACATCTGGATTAGCAAAATTAACATCTATTTGATCGTGACCAAAAGTAGCCCAGACATATTTTGTGCCTTTATCTGTCTCAACTTTAGCTAGCAGAGGACTGTTGCGAGGACGTACTACTTCTGATAAATCTGTGGCTGGATCTACTTCGATAAAATAATCACATCCTGGTGGTTGGCATTGCTTAAATTGTTCAAACCAGAGACTTTGGCTAGAAACGTGGTTGATTACTAAATCAACCATCAAATTAAAGTTTTCGGCGATCGCGCTAAGATCTTCCCAGTCTCCTAATTCGGGGTTGACTTTTAAATAGTCAATGACAGCAAACCCATCATCGGAACTATAGGGAAAAAAGGGCAAAATATGAATTCCTGTAATCGTCTCTTGTAAATATTTACAGAGAAAACGATTGAGAGTGACTAAAGGTTTTTCTCCTGTCTGACTACAAATACTATCTCCATAGCTAATCAGGAGAATATTATTTTCACTCCATTTGTTAAGATTTTCTTGTTTCTGCTCGGCAAAATGGTTTTCTAACAAAGAGTACAGCTTGTCTAGTAGTTTTTCTGCGGTCTCTTTTCCATAAATTTTGCTGAGTAGAGGTTTTATTTTCCAAGAAAATTGTTTGGCTTGTTGTGTAGATACAATCATAAATTCTCTAATCTAAGTCTTCAACTAATTGATTTAGTAGATTCATTTCAACTAACTTAGCAAAATCAATTCTCGAGTGTGTGCATGGTGAACAAGCCTTCAATCTTTGACAATTAGTCATGACCGTGTAAATTTATACTAATTTATGACTTTAAATCGGTTATCTTCAACAAGATGATGATTTAAATGCAAGTTAAGTTTAAGTTAAAAAAAAATATGCGGATCGAACAGTTGCAGGCTTTTTTGGCTGTAACAGAGACAGGAAATTTTGGACAGGCAGCAAAACAATGTGGAGTAACCCAATCAACTATTAGCCGTCAGATTCAATCTTTAGAGCAAGATTTGGGTTTACCGTTATTTCACCGCACTTCTCAGGTTAAATTAACTTTAGGGGGTGAAAAATTATTACCCAGGGCCTTAAAAATTTGTCAAGAATGGAAAAAAGCCTCTGCTGAATGTGCCGAGTTGCTGGCAGGAAAACAACCAGAGCTTTGCATCGCAGCCATCCATTCAGTCTGCGCTCATTATTTACCACCAGTATTACAGCAGTTTTTTTTAAACTATCCAGAAATTCAACTGAGAGTGACTGCGTTAGGTAGCGATCGCGCCCTCAAAGTCCTTCGTGATGGTTTAGTCGATGTAGCGATCGTCATGAATAATCGTTTTCTGACGAATTCAGCGGAAATTGTACTAGACGTACTCTACGAAGAACAAATTGAAGTTTTAATGGCAGCAGATCACCCTTTAACTAACTACGATGTAATTCCTTGGTCTGAATTAGTTAAATATCCTCAAGTAGTATTTAAAGATGGTTACGGAATGCAAAGATTAGTACAAGAGTGGTTTTCTCGTCAGAATGTAGAGTTAAAAATAGCAATGGAATTAAATACCCTCGATGCTTTTCGTGGAGTAGTCAGACAAGGAAACACGCTCGCTTTGCTCCCTCAAAGTGCTTTAATCGATTCTCGTCATGACTCTAGTCTAGCCGTAAGAGCGATCGCTAATCCTGAGGAATCATTGTCTATGACGATGAATAATAATGGTTGGCACAATTATCTCACTCGCCAAGTGGTTATGGTAACAACTAGCGATCGTCTCCAAATTCCCCCCATCGCTCATTTCTGCCAGCTAGTCAAAAAAAATACACCGAATACTGGAACAATAGGGAGTAAACAATTAGTTGGGAATTGATAATTACAAACAAACATTATGAGTAACGAGTTTCGGGAATTATTAAAAAAGGTAGGTAGCGGTACTCATACGGGCAAAGATTTAACCCGCACGGAAGCAGCAGCAGCAACTGAGATGATGCTGAATTTAATTGCAACCCCTGCTCAAATTGGCGCATTTATGATTGCTCATCGTATCAAACGTCCTACTCCAGAAGAACTAGCAGGAATGCTCGATGCTTATGATAAATTGGCTCCGAAACTCTCTTTGACTCATCTCCCTCGAAGTAAAACCCCCGTAGTTTTCGGTAATCCCTACGATGGGCGATCGCGCACTGCACCAGTTATGCCTATTACTGCCCTGATTTTAGCAGTAGCAGATGTTCCCGTCATTATGCACGGTGGAGACTGTATGCCTACTAAATACGGCATACCTTTAATCGAGATTTGGCAATTCCTTGGGGTCGATCTAACTAGATTGTCTCTATCACAAAATGAAAAACTACTAGCAGTAACTGGCATTAGCTTTATCTATCTTCCCCAACATTTTCCTCAAGCTTATTCCCTAGTTCCCTATCGCGAACAAATCGGCAAACGTCCACCTTTTGCTACTTTAGAATTAATTTGGCTTCCAGTAGCAAAAGATGCTCATTTAGTTTCGGGATTTGTTCATCCACCTACAGAAACTCGTTTTCAAGAGACTTTCTCTTTACGTAAAGTCGAAAATTACACCACTGTCAAAGGCTTAGAAGGTAGTTGCGATCTGGCTCGTAATCGTACCGCAATTATTGGTTTAGGTAGCCCAGATAGTTTTGAACGGCTTCATCTCCATCCCCGCGATTATAATTTAGACGGAACAGATTTACCTTTAGAATCGAATATTCAGCTAGTTGAGCAAATTAAGTTAGTAATCGAAGGTAAAAACTGCGAACTTATGCCCTCGGCTATTTTAAATGGCGGTTTCTATCTCTGGCGTTTTGGGGTTTGTAATAATCTAGCTTCGGGATTTGCCCGAGTAGAGAAAATGTTAACTAGTGGGGAAGTAAAAGCAAAGTTACATCAATTGCAAAGTTTTTGTACTGCACAATCTCCGAACAATAGTGTTATATAATTTGTTATAACGCACTCGACTCTGGTTAAATCCATGAAACTAAAAGTGACTACAGTTGGCAACTCAACAGGGATAATATTACCTAAAGAACTTCTGGAAAAACTACGTATCGGGAAAGGCGATATACTTTACGTCACAGAAACCCCTAGAGGAGTAGAACTTAGTCCTTACGATCGAGAATTTGCTACGCAAATGGATATAGCTGAATCTATAATGCGTGAAGACCGCGATGTTCTTCGGAAATTAGCGGAATGATTTCACCTATTTGGATGAAAGAATCGGTGGTAATTGCTATCCACCGTCGCCAGCTAGCAGAACATGGTGGTATTGAGGGAATAAGGGACAAAGGGTTATTAGAGTCCGCATTATTTAGACCACAGAATCAACTGGCTTATGGCAATCCCACTATCTTTGATTTAGCAGCAGCTTATGGATATGGTATTGCTAAGAATCATCCTTTTATAGATGGCAACAAAAGAAGTTCTTATGTTGTTATGCGGACTTTTCTCAAACTCAATGGCTGCGATCTTAAAGCTTCAGCAATTGAAAAGTATGAAACATGGATGCGTCTTGCTAATAATCAAATCAACGAAGCTGAATTAGCCAATTGGATTGAGGAACGGTCTGTAAAAATTAAGTAATTTTTTCTAACAAGGTACTTCCCAGGCGATCGATCTTTGATATTGTTGGGCAAATACGCTAATTACTCGATCGACATAATTCAACTTACACTTACGTAAGATTAGATTATCGTGAAACCAATATTATCCTCTCTAGCCTTATTCACTTTAATACCTAGTATTGCTGTTGCTCAAATTACTCCCGACTCTAGTTTAGGCGCAGAAAATTCAGTTGTAGAAAGTAATGGTAACCGAGATACCATCAAAGGTGGTGCAGTTCGGGATGCTAATTTATTCCACAGTTTTCAAGAATTTAATGTAGATGCATTAAGATCCGCTTACTTTAATAACCCTGATGGTATTAATAACATTTTCAGCCGAGTAACGGGGAATAATATCTCTGATATTCAAGGAGTTTTGGGAGTTTTAGGTAATGCTAATTTGTACCTGATTAATCCTAATGGGATTCTGTTTGGTGAAAATGCTCGTTTAGATGTGAATGGTTCGTTTTTGGCTACTACCGCAGATAGTGTGTTGTTTGAGAATGGCTTTGAGTTTAGTGCGGTAAATCCCGATGCACCGCCATTGTTAACTATCAATATTCCTATTGGATTGAGATTTCGGGATAATCCAGCACCAATTACTAATCGCTCAGTGGCTGATGAAGTAGGTTTGCAAGTAGATACGGGACAAACTCTAGCTTTAATGGGTGGTAATATTGCTTTTAATGGAGGGAAAATAACTGCCCCCGGCAGCAATATAGAGTTGGGAGGATTGCTGGCTACAGGAACAATCACTATAGTCGATAGCTTTAATTTTAGTTTTCCTGAAGGGGTAGAGAGAGCCAATGTATCTTTATCCCATGCTGCGGAAGTAAATGTGTCTAGTGATGGGGGTGGTGCAATAACTATCAATGCTGGCGATATCGATTTAACTGGAGGAAGTCAGCTAATAGGCGGTATTGCGGAAGGACTAGGCAATTCTAATTCTCAAGCAGGAGATATTACTATTGATGCTACAGGCGCAGTTAACTTAAGTGAAGATAGTAGCATCCGAAATCGTGTTAATAGAAATGCTACAGGTAATAGTGGAAATATTAAGGTTACAGCAGATTCAGTAACTCTTACTGGTGGTAGTTCTTTCAGTGCCAGTACATTTGGTCGAGGCAATGCGGGTTCGGTAGAGATTACCGCTAGCGATACCATTAGTTTCGATGGGGAAGATTCACGTGGCTTTCCTAGTGGTGCTTTTAGTCAGGTCAGTTCAGATGCGGAGGGAGATGGAGGAGGTGTGACTATTAACACTGGTTCTCTGACTCTAACCAATGGGGGACGAGTTGATGCTGGGACCAATGGTCGAGGCAATGGCGGTTCGGTAGAGATTACCGCCAGCGATTCCATCACTATTGATGGTGAAAATTCCGTGGGCACTCCTAGTGGTGCTACCAGTCTGGTCAATTCAGAAGCAGAGGGAGATGCCGGAGGGGTGACTATTACCACAGGTTCTCTGAATCTAACCAATGGGGGACGAGTTATTGCTGATACCTTTGGTCAAGGCAATGCCGGTTCGGTAGAGATTACCGCGAGCGATTCCATCACTATTGATGGTGAAAATTCCGAGGGCTTTCCTAGTGGTGCTACCAGTCTGGTCAATCCAGGAGCTGTGGGAGATGCCGGAGGGGTCACCATTACCACTGGTTCTCTGAATCTAACCAATGGGGGACAAGTTAATGCTGGGACCTTTGGTCAAGGCAATGCCGGTTCGGTAGAGATTACCGCGAGCGATTCCATCACTTTTGATGGTGAACAATCTGCTGGTTTTCCTAGTGGTACTACCAGTCAGGTCAATTCAGGGGCAGTGGGAGATGCTGGAGGGGTCACCATTACCACTGGTTCACTGTCTCTGACCAATGGGGGACGAGTTGATGCTAGTACCTTTGATCGGGGCAATGCCGGTTCGGTGGAGATTACTGCCAGCGATACCATCACTATTGATGGTGAACAATCTGCTGGTTTTGCTAGTGGTGCTACCAGTGTGGTCAATCTAGGAGCTGTGGGAGATGCCGGAGGGGTCACCATTACCACTGGTTCTCTGAATCTAACCAATGGGGGACAAGTTGATGCTAGTACCTTGGGTCAAGGCAATGCCGGTTCGGTGAAAATTACCGCGAGCGATACCATCACTTTTGATGGTGAAACTTCAGGTGGTTTTCCTACTTCAGGTGGTTTTCCTAGTGGTGCTACCAGTGTGGTCAATCCAGGGGCAGTGGGAGATGCTGGAGGGGTCACCATTACCACTGGTTCACTGTCTCTGACCAATGGGGGACGAGTTGATGCTAGTACCTTGGGTCAAGGCAATGCCGGTTCGGTAGAGATTACCGCGAGCGATTCCATCACTTTTGATGGTGAACAATCTGCTGGTTTTGCTAGTGGTGCTACCAGTGTGGTCAATCTAGGAGCTGTGGGAGATGCCGGAGGGGTCACCATTACCACTGGTTCACTGTCTCTGACCAATGGGGGACGAGTTTCTGCTAGTACCTTGGGTCAAGGCAATGCCGGGTCAGTGGAGATTACCGCGAGCGATACCATCACTATTGATGGTGAAGATTCAGGAGGTTTTGTTAGTAGTGCTACCAGTGGGGTCAATCCAGGAGCAGTGGGAGATGCGGGAGGGGTGACCATTACCACTGGTTCTCTGAATCTAACCAATGGAGGGCAAGTTGATGCTAGTACAGGTGGGGAAGGCAATGCCGGTTTGGTGGAAATCACCGCGAGCGATAGCATCACTTTTGATGGTGAAACTTCAGGAGGTTTTGGTAGTGGTGCTAACAGTGGGGTCGCTATAGGAGCAGAGGGAGATGCCGGAGGGGTCACCATTACCACTGGTTCTCTGACTCTGACCAATGGAGGGCGAGTTAGTGCTAGTACTTTTGGTCGAGGAAATGCCGGAAGGATTACTATTAACGCTTCAGGCACTATCTCAGCTCAGGGGGAAACTCAAGCTGGAATTCCCAGTGGCATTCGCAGTCAGGTAAGAACATCTGGAACAGGCAATGCCGGTGGGGTTAACATTAATACTGGTTCTCTATCTCTCACAAATGAGGCACAGATATCAGTAGAAAGTGAGGGACAAGGAAATGCAGGCGATCTTTTTATTCAAGCCAACTCTTTAGCTTTAGAAAACGGAGCATCTTTAGTAGCATCAACCCCAGTGGGTACAGGTGGCAATATAGTCCTGCAAATTGCCGATCTTTTAACTTTGCGTGAGGAGAGCACTATTTCTGCTCAAGCACTAGAAAATGCCAATGGTGGTAACCTCACTATAGATGCCGAGTTTATTATTGCTTTTCCCAATCAAAATAACGATATTATTGCTAGTGCCCAACAAGGACAGGGTGGCAATATAAATATTACTGCCGAAGGAGTTTTTGGGATAGAAGAACGTCCTCTCAATCCTCGCACTAACGATATTAATGCCAGTTCAGAATTTGGTTTATCGGGAACAGTGAACTCATCGTTCGCTTAAATCCAAGATAGTCAAAGAAATAAAACAGCTCAAGTGTATGCTGAGAAAGAAGTTGAGAGAATAGAGAGAGCAATATTCTTGAAAGGAACGAACTCAGAAAGAGCAGATGATATACCCTTAA
Organism: Xenococcaceae cyanobacterium MO_188.B32; assembly: GCA_030065635.1. Lineage (GTDB taxonomy): Bacteria > Cyanobacteriota > Cyanobacteriia > Cyanobacteriales > Xenococcaceae > JASJDJ01. The sequence continues at coordinate 8 of JASJDJ010000134.1, read as the reverse complement.
TTATCCAT
>JASJDJ010000133.1 GCA_030065635.1 Xenococcaceae cyanobacterium MO_188.B32 | reverse complement strand
TATATTAATGGTTTAACCTCAAAATAGCTAAATCCTTAATATATCTGGGTTTCAGGCGAATTTACCTCTTCGAGGTAAATTCGGCGTCTGGCAAGGCTTTCACCCCTTTTTGATAGGTAAAATTGTCAAAGTCCCGTTAGTAAAGTATGACGAAAATCAAGCAATCTTAAATCAAAAAGTACAAGGTTAGGATGAGCGCCCTTAGAGAATTAACCTTATTTAAACAACCGCTAATTTAGACATAATACAGCATGATCAGCGTTATTACTCCTGTTTACAATGGTGAAAAATTTATCGAATCCTGTCTCAAGAATGTTATAGAACAAAGTTGTTCTAATTGCGAGCATATTATTGTAGACGGTGCTTCTACCGACGACACTGTGGTTATTATTCGAGAGTATGCTCGACAATATTCCCACATTCGCTGGATTTCCGAGCCAGATCGAGGACAGTCTGATGCGATGAATAAAGGTATTAAGATGGCAGAAGGAGAAATTATTTCTATTCTAAATGTGGATGACTTCTATGCACCTAATGCTCTAAATCGCGTATCGGCAATTTTCTCTAGGTTGCCAAAACCAAGTTTACTAGTTGGCAACTGTAATATCAGGGGAAATAATGACAAGATTAAGGAAGTAAACAAACCGAATCGATTAGGAGTTGTGAAGCTGATAGCAAGGATAAATCCTTTTCCGTTAAATCCATCTGCCTATTTCTACCATAAATCTCTCCATCAACAAATCGGACTATACAAAACCGATGAACACTACATGATGGATTTGGATTTTCTGATTAAAGCCGTACAAAAAGCTCATGTCAAATACGTTGATGAAGTATGGGGAAATCATCGCCAAATTGAAGGGACAAAAACAGTAACTTTGTTTCAAAATGGCGAACACGAAGAATATATCGTACGTTTTCTAGCAGAACATCGGCAAAACTTACCCTGGTATCACCAGTTACATTTTCTTTTAGTGGATATTCAAGTAAGAATTGCCTATTTTTCCAGACATCCCGACGAATTACTTCCATCTATTAATGCTAAGTTTAAGTTGCTCCCATCTTTAATCAAAAAGTGGAGCTTGAGATGAAGAAAGTCAATATCATAACTGCTAACAGTGTCACGGGTTTGAGTAGGGATGCTAAGATTCTTGCTCATATTCTCAGAGATGCTGGTTTCCCAGTGACAATTTATGAAGAAGGAAAGCCGACTTTTAGTCATAAACTTCAGCGTATTAGTACTTATCTCCAGAAATTAGGCAGTTATACCTTAAAATCTCAGCCACCCTACGACATTAACCTCTTTCTCCAAGGTATTAGCCCTGGTTGGTTATCTTATGCTAGTGTTAATTGCTTGATTCCTAATCAGGAATGGTTTAACGATGAGTCTCTACCTTATCTGTCTCAATGTGACTATATTTTGTGCAAAACTAAATACGCTCAAGATATTTTTGATAAGTTGGGTTGTAAGACTGAGTTGATCAGCTTTACTAGTGTCGATCGCCTGAGAAAAAAAGAACCCAAAAATTTCGCTCGATTCTTTCATCTAGCAGGAGGAAATCTTCAAAAAGGGACTAATACAATTGTATCTCTTTGGCAGCGTCATCCTGAATGGCCTACTTTAACTATTATTCAGAGTCCCAAAAAGGCTAAACGAATCGATGTACCTAATATCGAGCATATTGTGGAATATGTAGATGATGAGGTATTAGCTAAATATCAAAACTCTTACGGGGTTCATTTATGTCCTTCCGAAGCGGAAGGCTTCGGACATTATATCGGGGAGGCGATGAGTTGCCAGGCAGTAACTATTACTACTGACGCACCACCCATGAATGAATTGATTTCCTCTAGTAGAGGAATACTAGTCAATTATCATCGGACAGAAAAACAAAAATTAGGAATTAACTATTATGTCGATCCTCAAGCACTCGAACAGAAAATTAATGAAGTATTGACAATGGATGAAGATACCAAAAAAGTATTAGGTGAAAATGCTAGAGAATGGTATTTAGAAAACGATCGATTTTTTCGTAAGAGAATTGTCGAGTTAATTAAGGATATGTGACTGCGGAATGTGGCGGGGCATTCAAAGAGGAAACCTCCCCGCGCACCGCAAAAATTGTGGGCTTGGTTCTTGATGTTAAGAAAAATATTGGGTTTTAATCTCTTGGTAGGCAAAAACTCTAATAAGCACCTTTTCTAAATAAAACAATTCTGACTGTCTCGATCAAAATGTCTAAATCTAGATTGAGCGACCAATTATCAATGTAATATAAATCTAAACGAGCAGCGTCATCAAAACTTTCAATTTCAGAACGCCCAGAAATTTGCCACAAACCAGTAAGACCGGGCAAGACTTGATGACGAATATGATGCCACGATTCAAAACGCTGTACATCTCTGATGGGTAAAGGACGAGGCCCTACTAAACTCATTTGACCGAGTAAAATATTAAATAACTGGGGTAGTTCATCGAGACTGGTACGACGGAGAAAATGACCGATAGGTGTAATGCGGGGGTCTCGTCTAATTTTGAACATAATCCCATCGGCGGTTTGATTTTGTGCCTCTAGCTTGTCCTGTATTTTGGCAGCATCGGGAATCATAGTACGAAACTTCCAAATCTGAAAAGCTTTTCCGTGTAAACCAATTCTTTCCTGACGAAAAAATACACTACCAGGAGAAGATAGTTTGATGGCGATCGCGATTCCCAAAAATAAAGGAGCTAAGATAATAATGCCGATCGAAGTACCAAAAAAATCGAGACAACGCTTTAAACGGTAATCCCAACCTACCAAAAGAGAAGTCTCCACCCGCAAAGTTGGTATACCACCCCAAATTTCCGATACTCCACGACGATGAAGCATCTTAACACTAGAGGGAATTAATCTCAGGACAATTCCATAACGTCTTAGTTGCCAGTAGAGAGTAGAAGCTAATTTTGTTTCGGGTAAATCTTCTGCGAGTACTTCGGTTGCGCCAGAATCGAGGATTGTTTGTAAAGTTGTTTGAGTGTTAGCCGTGGTTGCTAAGGCAGCACCAACTATTTGATAATGATGATGTTTGCTAAGTATCTTGACTAATTTGCGTAACTCTAAGGCTGGTGCAATGATAAAAACAGCTACTTTTCGTTGAGAAAAATCAAACTGGCGTAAAATAAGAGTAACTAATAACCGTCCACCCGTAACTGTAGCCACACTACTAAACCAAGCTACAAAAAAAAGCGACCGCGGTAAATCCAATTTAGGGTCATAAAAATAGTTTAAAACCAAAGAAAACAAATAAACGCAACTTACTAATTGACCAGCACGAAGATAATTTTGACGATAAGAACTATATAAACCGCCATAGGCAAAAAAGATTAAAATTAAAGCTGCAAATAACCAAAAAATACTAGGAATACCAAACCAAGACCACCAGATATATTGTGGTGGTAAAGGAGAATAAAACCGATTGAAATTTTTGGCTACTTGCCAGGCAGATGCTAAAGCTACAATATCTCCGAGCAATAATAAGAGAGTATCACCCCACTGTGTACTATTAAAATGCAACAGTTTAAATTTATGCGGTGCGCGGATATCGAGAATTAATTTACGTGTTTTTTCTCTTATTTTAGTAAAATCAGAGGTATTATCCTGAGAACTACCCATAAATTAAAGTAACTAGAGCAACTTTATTCTTAATGTTCCCCAGAACTAGAAATAATTTTGTCGGTTTTGATAAATGGAAAAATATTTAGTTTGATTCTCAATAACTGTAGTGCCAATAAAATTAAAAATAGAGGATTATTAATTAAATATCTGCGCCATAATCTTTTTGGTTCTTGCATAAAACGGTATAACCACTCAAAACCTAACTTCATCAGCCAACGGGGTGCTTGAGAGACTTCTCCACTATGAAAACTAAAAGCTGCCCCTACTCCTATCATTACTGTTGAAAGTTTTCCCTGACATCTTGCCATCCATTGTTCTTGTTTAGGACAACCCAAACCAACGAAGACTACTTTTGCCCCGTGAGCATTAATTCTCTCAATATCCTCTGCTTCTTCTGTAGCTGTTAGGGGACGAAAAGGTGGTGAATGACTGCCAGCAATTATTAAGGCGGGAAATTTTTGTTTGAGGTTGTGTTTTAGTCTAGCTAAGGTTGTGGATTTGCCACCATACAAGTAAATAGGAATACCTAATCGAGCAGCGCGATCGCACCACGCTAACATTAGATCGGGACCATATACTCTAGTTTGTTTTTTTACACCTAAAAGTTTCATTGCCCAGACTAGAGGCATTCCATCGGCAGTAACTAGTGCAGAGTTATCGATTATCTCTTTATAAGCTTTTTGCCAGTATGCCATCATCACCACGTGAACATTAGCAGCCACTACATAGCAAGAAATATTATTTTTTACCCAATACTGAATGCGATCGCAGGCATCCTCATAACTAGTACTATGGATAAAAGTAGATACAATCGGGACTTTTTGGATTAACTGGTTCACGTCTGGTTTTCTGTCGGTGTATGGCTATAGCTACAGATTTCCCAGAAGCGAGTAAATTGCGATCGGTATTACTACGTTAGTTTGGTTATCTTAAAGTTATTTTTTTATTAATTAAAGATTAATCTCATACATAATTTTCTTTTTAAATGTTTTCTGTGGTTAATTGTTTATTAACCACAAAGAAGAAGAAAATGTGTTGTATTCCAATTTTCGTGATTCTTTTTCTTCTGAAAATTCTAGAGTTCGTCAAAAAAATTAGATTGTCCTGGTGGTTTTCGAGATAATAATCTATAGCTATATTTTTCTAAGTGTGAATTTTTGATTCTACCTAACTCAATCAAGGAGCAAATGTGGACATCATCGAGATCGTAAAAAAAGACTATCAACATTTTCCGAATAATCAGACCTACCAGATTTATGCAGAGGATGTTTATTTTCAGGACCCTCTCAATCAGTTTCGGGGAGTAAAACGTTATCAACAGATGATTGGTTTTATTAATAGCTTTTTTCAAAATATCAATCTAGAATTACATAACATTACTCGAGAAGAAGACAAAATTAAAACAGAGTGGACTCTAAGCATGACTAGTCCCTTACCTTGGAAACCCCGTTTGTCTATTCCAGGCTGGAGTGAACTCAAGTTAAATCGGGACAATCTGATTATTTCGCATATAGACTACTGGCATATTTCTCGTTTTAGTCTTCTCCGACAAAATTTCTTTTGGCATGATAACTAATTATTCAAAACTTTGACTTTATTTGATATACTGTGAGTTATGGAAAAGAGATACAAGCTCACAGTGGCAGCAGAAATGTTAGGAGTAAATCCTTGGACACTTCGTAGATGGGTGTATCAAGGAAAAGCTCCTGCCATCAAAACAGAAACGGGCAGAGTATTTATTCCTGGGAATTGGTTAGCACAACAGTTAGGAGAACAGCCAAGCTCCACTAATATTCGATGTGCTATATATGCTAGAGAATCATCTTCAGAAAACAAGGCAGCTTTGGAATCCCAGAAAAACGGTTTGGTGCAATATGCACAAGCTAAGGGATACCAGGTCGTCCACGTAGTATGTGAATTTGGTTCTGGAGTTAACGACAATCGAAAAAAATTACACAGTCTTCTCCAGAAAAAGGATTTCGATGTTTTATTGGTAGAACATAAAGACAGATTAACTAGATTTGGTTTTCGTTGGTTTGAGACACTTTCATCGTTCCAAATAGAAGTAGTCAATCTAGCAGAAAACCAAATAAATGATTTAATGGAAGATCTAATGGCAATTTTAACCAGCTTTGCTGCCAGGCTATATGGGCAACGTAGAGGGCGGAAGAAGACCCAAGCTGCCATTAAAGCTTTGGAGGAAACAGAATGAAACGTTCCAAGCAACATTTGATGAAGCGCACTACTAGAGTTTATCTCAATCAACTCAATCCAGGGAAAACTGCTACTGTCAAAAATTTCGTTTATTTTTGTCACAACATAATGCAATATTATGTCGATCTGTTTTGGCAAAGACAGGACTTTAGTGGAAAACTAGCGGATTTGCCAACAGTGCATTTGGGAAAAAATCGCTTTCTAACTACTACCAGGCTGTGTCAAGCTCTTGCCAAACAAGCCAAAGAAATAGTTAGAAGCCAGCACAAGAAAAACGTTAAACGTAAACCCAGATTGAGATATCATACTGTGACACTGTTTTATCACTTTGTCACGATTGAAAAGTTTGAGCAGAATGGTTTCGACTGGGCAGTGAAGCTGATTGGTTCTGGTGCGCCTAGATTAATAATTCCAGTGCCATCTACTCAGTTGATTCAACAAAGAATAGCTGATGGTTGGCTTCTGTCTAAAACCATCCGCATGGGCATCAGGAGAGATGGAAGACTTTGGATTGATTTTATTTTTGAAAAAGAACGCCCCAAACTCAAAGAAGAAGGAAAGATAGTTGGAATGGATTCTAACTATAAAAACGGACTGGTTTTTAGTGATGGGCAAACTACAGGAGATGCTATCTACAAAAGAACGATCGAGTTTGCCAAGCGTCAAAAGCACACCAAAGCAGAAGTTAAATCTCTGATTGGTGTTGCAATAAAACAAATAGACTTTTCTCAAATCAAGGCTATTGTAGTTGAAGATTTGAAAAAGGTTAAATCGGGTACAAGAGGAACGTTTTCTCGCCGATTTAACAGGCGGTTGTCTCATTGGCTCTATCGGTACTCTGAGACTTTGTTGGAGCGAAAATGTGAAGAGATGGGGATTGAGGTAATACGTAAAAATCCCTGGAAAACTTCGCAATTTTGCCGACACTGTTTCAAATGGGACAGGCGAAATCGTAGGGGAGATAAGTTCTTGTGCGTTAATTGTCATCATGGTGTCGAACACGCGGATTTCAATGCCTCCAAGAATTTGGAACTTCTAGGATTGCTGGGATTTTATGGTATCCATGACCTACAAAATTCATGCAAGTCAAAGTTTTGAGTAACCATAAAGAAGTGTCACAATAAACAATAAGTAATGTAAAGATTTCTCAGCTAGGACTACATTTTTTTATGCGCGTAATTTTAATGACTGGTAAAGGAGGCGTGGGTAAAACTTCCGTGGCTGCTGCAACGGGTCTTCGTTGCGCTGAACTCGGTTATAAAACTCTGGTTTTAAGTACAGACCCCGCTCATTCTCTTGCCGATAGTTTTGACCTAGAGTTGGGTCATGAACCCAAACTAGTACGTTCCAATCTTTGGGGTGCAGAACTAGATGCTTTGATGGAGTTAGAGGGAAATTGGGGTGCAGTTAAACGTTATATTACTCAAGTTCTGCAAGCAAGAGGACTAGAAGGCGTTCAAGCTGAGGAATTAGCAATTTTACCAGGAATGGATGAAATTTTTGGCTTGGTAAGAATGAAGCGTCACTATGATGAGGGCGATTTTGATGTTCTTATTATCGATTCTGCACCAACAGGAACAGCTTTAAGACTTTTGAGTCTGCCAGAAGTAGGCGGTTGGTATATGAGACGTTTTTACAAGCCCCTACAAGGAATGTCGGTCGCTTTAAGACCTTTATTTGAGCCAATTTTTAAACCAATTACTGGTTTTTCTCTACCAGATAAAGAAGTAATGGATGCCCCTTATGAATTTTACGAGCAGATTGAAGCTTTAGAGAAAGTTTTGACTGATAATACTCAGACTTCAGTACGCTTGGTCATGAATCCCGAAAAAATGGTAATTAAAGAGTCTCTACGGGCTCATGCCTATCTTAGTTTATATAATGTGGCTACAGATTTAGTAGTAGCTAATCGAATTATCCCCGAAGAAGTTAACGATCCTTTTTTCCAGCGTTGGAAGGAAAATCAGCAAATTTATAAACAAGAAATTTATGATAATTTTCATCCGTTACCAGTCAAAGAAGTTCCTCTTTATTCTGAAGAAATGTGTGGGCTAGCAGCTCTAGAAAAATTAAAAGAAACTCTTTATAGAAATGAAGATCCATCCCAAGTATTTTATAAAGAAAACACTGTTAAAGTCGTTCAAGAAAAAGATAATTACAGTCTAGAATTATATTTACCTGGTATTCCTAAAGAGCAAATTCAATTAAATAAAACTGGGGATGAATTAAATATTAGAATTGGTAATCATCGTCGGAATCTAGTTCTTCCTCAAGCTTTAGCTGCCCTTCAACCTGGGGGGGCAAAAATGGAAGAAGATCACTTAAAAATTCGTTTTGTCGATACAGCTAAGGTTTAAATAATAGGGAATAAGTAAGAGGTACAAGTTTTTGCCTCTTACTTTCTTTTTCTAGCGAAGTTGAAGCTCGTTCAAAACATTTTGTACTTGCCGATAAAACTCCCCACCTTGGTCGTAAAAAGTTTTTAATTGATTAAATCGATTAATAGTTAAGTTATTACGTTGAACAATTTCTCTAGAATCATCACAATATTTAGTAACAGTTTGCCTAACATTACCTGATAAACTTTGAAGAGTTTCTGGTTGATTGCAGACAATATCAGGAGGGACTTCATTAAGCATTGATTTAATATCTTTATATACTCTCTGTCGCAATAACTCTACTTCATAACCAGCTTTCGCATAGTTGGTTACTTCATTTTGTGTATAGTATTGAGCATAAGCAAGAGATGGTAATCGAGAAAAAGAAGGAGCAACTTCTAGCACTAAAATACTAAAGAGCCCTGTTGCTGCTAGGATACCAGTAGTAAAAAAACGAAACAATATTTTATTTATGTTACAAGAAAATAAATTAGAGATTGGCATAATTATAAAAAGTAACTGGCAGATGTAATAACTAATTTTGAAGGCGAGGGATGGGTCGAAAACCTCCCCATATCTAATCGCCATGTTGATAGATTGCTATTGTTTTTGAATAGTTTTGAGCAGTATAAGTTCCTTATTTTCAATTTTTATTTTTTCGATCGAATACAATGACTAAATACTCTAATTTAGTAGAACTTTTACAAAATAGAGCCTTACAACTACCAGATCGTATTGCTTATCGATTTCTTCAAGACGGCAAAACAGAGTCTGGCAACTTAACTTATAACAAATTAGATCGACAAGCTAAAGCGATCGCAGCTAAATTACAATTTTTATTAAACCCAGGTTCTAGAGCATTATTAGTTTATCCCTATCATGCTGGTTTAGAATTTATTGCTGGCTTTTTTGGCTGTCTTTATGCTGAGGTTATTGCCGTTACGACTAATCCTCCTCGTCATGGGAAGGAAGTAATTAAGCTATTAGAACGAGCGATCGCATCGGGTTCAAAAGTAGTTCTAACCACAGCAGAATTTTTAAAAACGATTAAAGCAGGAATTGCTCTTAACCGCGAACTAGCCGAGCAAACTAAGGATTTTACTTTTCTAGCTACAGATGATATTCCTTCCAGTCTAGTTGCTGATTGGCAAGCCACCAAAATTGAGACAGATACTCTGGCTTTTTTACAATACACTTCTGGTTCAACAGGAATATCTAAAGGAGTAATGGTAACTCATGGCAATATTCTCTCTAATCAAGAAATGATCCGTCAGGGATTTCAACATACAGAAGAAACTCTTGTTGTTGGTTGGTTGCCTATGTTTCATGATATGGGCTTAATTGGCAATGTTTTACAGCCCCTATATCTGGGTAAGCCTAGTATCTTAATGTCTCCTGTTGCTCTAGCGCAAAAACCTTTTGAATGGCTCAAAGCAATTTCTCATTATCAGGCTACCACTAGTGGAGGTCCTAATTTTGCTTACGATTTATTATGTTTGAAGGCGACTCCAGACAATTTAGCGGATTTAGATTTGAGTAGTTGGTCTGTAGCCTTTTCTGGTGCAGAAACCGTCAGGACGGAAACGATCGATCGCTTTAGCCATATCTTTGCACCCTGTGGTTTTCGTCGAGAAGCATTTTATCCCTGTTATGGCATGGCAGAAACCACTCTCTTTATTACTGGAGGTTTAAAACACGATCTTCCTGTGGTTAAATATGTCGATGGCAATGCCTTAGAACAAAATCAGGTAGTTGAAGCTAAACCCGAACAACCAGGAGCAAAAGCAATTGTTGGTTGTGGTCGTACTTGGTTAGACCAGAAAGCAATTATAGTCGATCCCCAGTCTCTAACTCAATGTAGCAGCGATCGAGTAGGTGAAATTTGGGTATCGGGAGTGGGAGTAGGTAAAGGCTATTGGCAGCAACCAGAAGAAACAGAGAATACTTTTAATGCTTATCTAGCAGATACCAAAGAAGGGCCTTTTTTACGGACTGGAGATTTAGGTTTTATCGAAGATGGAGAACTGTACATTACAGGTAGGCTCAAAGAAGTTATGATTTTTTGGGGCAGATTTTGCTATCCTCAGCATGTAGAAAAGACTGTCCAAGATTCCCATCCCGCTTTACGTCCCAATTGTGGTGCAGCTTTTTCTATTGATGTAGGTACAACAGAAAGATTAGTAATTACCCAAGAAGTAGAACGTAGCTATCTCAGAAGTTTAAATGTCGAAGAAATTGTGGAAGCCGTGTGTAAATCGGTAGCCGAACACCATGAAGTAGAAGTTTACGCGATCGCTTTAATTAAAACTGGTAGTATTCCCAAAACTTCGAGTGGCAAGATTCAACGTCGCGGTTGTCAGGCTAAGTTTCTCTCAGGAGACTTAAATATAGTTGCTCGATGGCAGTCTCAACCAGCAGCAAAAAATGTGACCGAAATGGTCAACTTATCCGAGTAAATCTTGTTGAAAATAGCTAGGAAAATATACTGAAAAAACATAAAAATCCGTATATTTTCTCTATAAAAATTTTAAAACTGGATTTTTTTGTCTATTAGCCAAAAATTACTTTACTAATTTTTTTCGTTAATAGAAAATTTAGAGCGAAAATCGCTATATTCCCTCAGGCAGTAGAAAGTATAGATAGCGAAAATAGAGATAGACAGACCAATATTTCGGTACTCCATCTCATGCAAATTAAATTTGATTATAGATTTGATACTCAAGAATTTTTTAGTAATTCTAATAGACGGGCAGCATTAGAAAAAGCTGGTGAAATTTGGTCTGAACTTCTTAATGACAACTTTGACAATATTCCTGCTGGAGTTAAATTTACTATTCAAAACCCGACAACTGGTGAAAATGAAACAATTACTTTAGATGAAGAAATTGAAGATATTTTAATCTTTGTCGGGGCTAATGATTTTTCTTCAACAGAACAATCTAATAGTGAAGGATTAAAAGATTCTCATGGTTGTCATTTAACTGGATGTTGTTGCAGTCAATGTTCCTCTACTGAAGAAGATATTGTCAATCTTTCTCGATCGGGAGTTTTAGCTCGAGAAAACTCTACCCAGTCAACCAAAACACTGGCTCGAGCGAAATATGATGGTGCCGATCTAATCGGCGATATTTTTCAAAGCAGAATTTCTGGTGATTTTCGCGATCGGGGAGCAGTTACCAATTTTGAACCCTGGGCGGGTACTATTTCTTTTAATTCAGAGTAGGAGAAGACGATCGAGATATAGTGAGGGGTGGTAAAGGTGAAGATGAACTACAAGGTGGTGCATCTGACGATACCCTTCAAGGCAATGCAGGTAATGATACCCTCTTAGGGGAAGAGGGAAACGATCTTCTTTTTGGTAATGCCGACGACGATACACTACAAGGAGGCTCGGGAGACGATACCTTAGTCGGTGGGAAAGGTAACGATACTTTGTTTGGAGGGGATGGCAAAGATCGTTTTTTGTTTGAAGCGAATAATGGTGAAGATATCATTAATGATTTTGTTGTAGCTGAAGATAAAATCGAGATAGCTGCCAATTTAGGTTTTAATAATGGGACTGAAGTATTAAATGCAGTCACCAAGAAGGGTTTGAATACTAACGGTGGATTCTTTTGCGATCTTACCCTTAGTTCTGGGAATACCGTGAGAGTTTTTCATGATAGCGGTCTAACAGCAGATAATTTTGTCATCAATATTCCTTTACAAGTTATTGACTCCCAAGCTACCACTAGTGGCTTTTTTGTTCAGTTTAATCAATCTATAGATGTAAACTCATTTAATCTGGTTTACAGCGATCGAGAACAAAGTGGTGATTTATCCGATCTTGCTCTAGTTAGAGAAAGTACTGGTGAAGTAGTGAGAGGAGCGGCAATTTGGAACGAAGATGATAATACCCTTACTTTTGTCAAAACCGACGGAATTCTAGCAACAGATGATTACACCCTCACTCTTTTCAGTCGTCAAGATGGCTTAGTTACTCAGTCAGGAACATTACTAGATGGAGATAAGAATGGTACTAGTGTTTCTAGAGTTGGAAATACTGCCGTCGAACAAGTAGCTTACTTAGGAGATGCTAGTGGTAATAGTAGCTATAGTGGATTGGATGCTTCCTTGATGAGTAACTTTTCTATTGGTTTTAATTCTGGTTTTGATGCTTACCCTGCGATCGATCCTTTACTTATCGGAGATATCAACAGCGATAATAGTATTTCAGCTTTAGACGCATCTTTAGTAGCCAGACAAGCGAATGGAAGCTCGATCGACTTAATACCTAATTTACCTGTTTAGTATGTTTAAGAGCAATTGCTAATTTAAAATTAAGATAAAGCTAGTTCATTAAATGTTTTCATACGCTATGCTGTTGAGAAACTAATCTGATTGAAAATCAGATTCAATATTCGTTAAATAACGCTGAATGAATATTATTCTTAGTCTTAGCGTTCTTACACTAGCTCTAGTCTCTTTTCATTTTCAATGGTTACCTGCCAGTTTAATCATTACCCTTACTGTTTTAATTCTCGCTCTCATCTGTTTTGTTTTTGAATGGCTACCCGTCGATTTAACCGCCATAATTGTTGCCATTGTTTTAATGATCTTTGGGGTAGTTACTCCTGAAGAAGGCATTGCGGGTTTTGGTAACTCTGCCACCATTACGGTAATGGCAATGTTTATCCTCAGTGCTGGTATTACTCGTACAGGGGCAATTCAAGTTGTCAGAGATTGGCTACTTACTTGGGGAGGTAAAAGCACTACGCAGCAAATACTCATCTTGGGTTTAGTTGTAGGGCCAATTAGTGCTTTTATCAATAATACTGCGGTTGTGGCTATTTTTATTCCTATTATTGAAGATTGGTGTAAAAAACAAAGTGTTTCTGTTTCTAAACTCTTAATGCCCTTATCTTTTGTGTCGATTTTGGGCGGTACTCTCACTTTAATTGGTACTTCTACCAATATTTTGGCTAGTGGCTTATCGCAAAAACTAGGGTATGGAGAATTTAAGCTATTTCAGTTTACTCAATTGGGGATATTTGTTTTTCTAATTGGATTGCTATATTTAGCTTTTTGGGCTCCTAGAATTTTACCCAATCGTAAACAGGCTAATACTGGTTCTCTTGGCGAAGATTATGGTTTAAAAGATTATGTTACCGAAGTTGTAGTTACTCCTCGTTCTACTCTAATCGGTCAAACTCTGCGTCAAAGCGAGATTCAGCGTAAATTTGATATAGACGTACTAGAGTTAATTCGCAATGGCAGTCATTTTCCTCAACCGATCGCTGATAAAATCGTGAGTGCAGGAGATATTTTAATTGTCCGTGGTAGCAGAGAAGATTTATTAAACATCAAAGAGGAAAAGGGATTAGAAATCCTACCCGATGTTAAGTTTAATCAGGAATGGTGGGAAACAGAACTTAATACCGGACAAGAAAAAATTGGTGAAGTGCTAATCTTATCCAATTCTCGATTGATTGGTAGTACCCTTAAGGATCTGCGCTTTCGTCAACGTTACAATGCCACTGTACTAGCTATTCGTCGGGGAGAAGAGTTTTTAAGAGAACGTTTGGGTAAAGTTCCCCTGCGTTTTGGCGATTTGCTGCTAGTACAAGGGCCCAAACAAAGTTTTTTAGGTTTACAAACTACGCGAGAATTACTAGTAATCGAACAAAAGAATGTAGAAAATTTACGCTCGGACAAAGCTTTGATTTCTGTAGGTATTTGTTTGGCAGTAATTATTGTTTCTGCCTTTAATCTTATCCCCATTATGGTTAGTGCTTTAGCTGGAGTAGTATTAATGGTTTTAACTCGTTGTTTAAAACCAGGGGAAATTTATGGTGCAGTACGTTGGGATGTCATCTTCTTGCTAGCAGGATTAATTCCTCTAGGTACCGCCATGGAAAATTCTGGCGCAACTGAATTGTTAGCCAAACCATTATTGGCTATTGGTAGTAATTTATCTGGGTATTGGATTTTATTATTTTTCTATCTTGCTACGTCAATTTTGACTTCCATTCTCTCTAACAATGCTGCGGTATTACTAATGATTCCTTTAGGAATTAAGGTAGCCACAGTTTTAGCTATTAATCCTTTGGCGGTAATGTTTGCTGTGACTTTTGCTGCTTCTAATAGCTTTATGACACCTATTGGTTATCAAACCAATACTATGATTTATGGTCCTGGGGGATATCGCTTTACAGATTTTGTGCGTCTGGGAACACCTCTCAGTTTAATTATGGCTGTAATAACGCCTATTTTAATTATGGGCATTTATGGCTTGTAAATTTCTCTAATATTTTTGGCTCGATAAAATGTCTTTAATTAAGATTTTATGAAAACAGAAGCACAAAGATAATGATTCGGTAATCCCTATCTCTAGCTATCCTAAAGAGTAGTTAAAATCAAAAATATATAATCAAGGAATTATAACTAATTAGACTTCAGTAAAGAATTTCATGAGTAATTCAAGTAACTTTAGACAGGCAATGGCAGAAGTTAGAGGTAAGACTCTAGTTGGACCTGATGTAATTGCTAATGCGCTACCCTACCTTGGTGGTGGTCTAGTTTTAACTGCTCTGGGCACTTATGGTGGTTTAGGCATAATCAATACTCGCCCAGAGATATTTATGCCTACTTTTTGGGTGGCACTAATTGCAGAGTTTGCCCTATTTTTCATCGCCCGTGGAATTGCCGAAAAAGGAGACAACAATACTGCTCTGCCTCTTTTAGCAGTCTATAGTCTTCTCTCTGGTTATACTCTCAGCGGTTTAGTATATGTTGCTCTGGGTACTGCGGGAGTAGGCATTCAAGGAGTGGGTATTGCTGCTCTTGGCTGTGGTGCTACTTTTATTGTCGGTCGCAACATTGGCTCTAATCTCTCTGACGAAGATGGTCTTGCTTTAACCCAGACTATTCGTTTAGGTATTACGGCATTATTAGTCGTACTTGTAGGTCAATTACTGTTTACCCTATTTGGTGTCTACACTCCTAGCTGGCTAGAAATTGCTATTTCTGGATTAGGTGTACTTTTATTTGCTGGTTCGGCAGTAGTCGATTTTTATATCTTGCCTAGAGCCTATCGTAACGAGCAGTATTTACCTGCTGCTCTTTCGATGTATTTAACCTATATCAATTTGTTTGTCTTTATTTTGCGGTTACTTATCGCTATTAATGGCAGAGACTAGGTTAGTACAAAATACGTTTAGTTTTTAGGGTGGCATTGCTCACCCTAATGTAGATAAAAATACTCATCGCAATCTGAGAATATCAATTACAATGTAAAGTAAAGAATTGTAAAATTTATTCAAAGATTAAAATAAATATAATCATGAGCGAACCTCAACCTACAACCACTCCTAAACTAGCAGACCCTAAGTTTGGCTTTAATGACTATGCCGAACGATTGAATGGTCGAGCAGCAATGGTCGGTTTTCTTTTGACTGTTGCGATCGAATATATTACAGGACAAGGCTTATTGTCTTGGCTGGGCTTACAATAATATCAATTGTGTTTTAAGGGGTAATTGGTAATAGCTAGATTTTTTATCAATTGCCTCTTGAGAGAGTATTTGACAGCATAAGAAAAAATCGGTAAGAGAGTGGCTAGTTAGCTCGAAACTATCATAATCTTGTTAAGATTATGCAGCAAATAGACTCAATTATCTTTCTGAATAGAGCAACCCCATGAACGCTTTATTTCTCAATTTTTTCAAAAAAACTTATCGTAAAGAATCAGTTTCAGGTTTTATTTTTATACTTGGAGCAGTTGATGCAGTAATTGGTGGTGTTGGTGGACGCTGGACGTTATTATCTTTTGGTTTATTAATGGTATTAACTTCAGCATTATTACGCTGGTATAAACTACAGAAAGCAGAAACTGTGGTAACTAAAAAATCTCCTCGCTATGTTTTACCTCCTAGTTCTTCTCGTCCTCCATTACCTGTATTAACCAAAGACAAGCCACGCCATTAAGTCACGCCATTAAGTACAGTAAGTTGGCTAAGTCCAATTTGTCTATTACCATTAGCTTGCGAGTGTGAAGCCCCACTCCTTATTCCGACAGAAATAGGAGTCAGGATGAGAACGAGCGCGATTAATTATCGGTCTATACTTTCGCAGAAATTCACCCAGAAATTCAGATTCTGGGCCTCGTCATCAAAACTTGAAACTGGCGGGGTTAGGCGGCTAGACGGAGAATCTGGTCTAGCTCAGAAGACTGTGGCGGGAAGTCCGCTTGACTAAGCGGACTTAGGAGAAAGCACACGACTAATAGCAAAATGTTGCAGTCCTCGACGGAGACGAGAAAAACTCAACTCGGAATGAAGGGGAGAAACTTTGGGCATCCAGTCGGACTGGAGTTGTTGTCTTTGGAATAAGCCCAAGAGACAATAAGCGATACAAGCCAGATGGACAAAGCGGTCGATCGCCATTCCTAAAGCTTATAGAGCACGGTAATATAGTAAATCGACCTGGAATGGCGTAAAATTTAGGTCAATAACTTTGGTGGTCGAAAAAGCCAGAAAACTGATGATTAAAATCGAAATTACCCTAAAAGACTCACTCTGAAAACAACTT
>JASJDJ010000132.1 GCA_030065635.1 Xenococcaceae cyanobacterium MO_188.B32 | reverse complement strand
CTAGATGGGGTGCAAAGTGCAAGGGTCTTTTACCAATTTTAGGGGGTTTTCGGCACTTTTACTTAACTTTTTTCTGCACCCAAAATCCTTATAACCTTTATAAGCTCAAGGTTGTCAATTATTCAGCAAACCCTAAATAGGAATTGTTCTAAAGGAGAAGCGCGATCGATCTTTTTAGTTTCGGCTTCAGGTATGTTTTGAGGTTGTTGTTTTTCGGTGGTTTGCATTTTTTGTTAGTCCTTTGTCATTGGTCATTAGTCCTTGGTTTTTTGACAAATCTATAACTCCGAACTCCGAACTATTGTGCTGTTCTAACTAACTGAATGGGCGATCGATCTACAAGGCGATTTTTACCTTCCGTGACGACTAATTCCCCTTCGTGTACTCCTGCTTTAATTTCTTGGTAAGCCAGTCCTTGAATTCCCAGTTCAACTGGACGTTCTTCGACAGTGTTATCTACTTCATTGACCACAAAAGCATAAGCTTGGCGGTCGCGAATTACTAACGATCCTCTGGGCACAACTACTGCCTGGGGATTGAAGTCTACGGCAATCCAAGCTGATACTCGCTCGCCTACTTTGAGCTTTTCTTTGCCTTCAGTGATGCGAATTCTGGCATTTACTGCTCTACCCCCAGGAGTGACCGCAGGGTTAACAGCAAATACTTTACCCTTAGCTTTAGCCAGTTTGACTAAATTTTCATTGGTTATACCTCTAACTGAAGCCAAACTCAGGTCTTCATCGCGGACTATATAAGCAGTTTGACCAGGGCGCACTTTAGCACCATCAAAAGTAGGTAGTTCTAAATTCACTTCTAATTTATTGGGGTCAACTATTACTATTGGGACTGACTCAACTACATCTTGATAATTATTGGTGCGGACGACTTGAGGCGACCAATAATCCCCTTCGCGGATATTGAGATATGCCACCACGCCATCAAAAGGTGCAGTCAAAACCGTATCTTCTAGAATGACATTACTTTTATCTAGTTGAGCAGAAGCAGAACGCAAATTAGATTCGGCAGTTTCCACTTGAGTTTGTGCTGCTAACAGTTGACCTCGAGCAGCTTCTACCCTAGCTTGAGCAGCTCTAACCTGGCTTTCTGATAATTTGACACCTGCTTGAGCAGCGGATACATCAGATTCGGCAGCCTTATAATTAGTTTCCCTAACTTCCATTTCTCGCCGTTGCATTGCTCCCTCTGCTACTAATTCCTGGTAGCGAATAAAATCGGTCTTAGCAAAATCGCGATTAGTTTTAGTTTTGCTTAAATCTGACTTTACTTTGGCCAGATTCTGTTCTGCTTGAGCTAAGTTGGCTTTTTCCGCTTCCAGAGCAGCTTGAGCTTGTTGTAAATCTGCCAGGGCATTGGTAATGCCCTTTCTCGCTTCCATTTGATGAGCAGCAGCTACCGTCACATCGGCATTGAGTTTGCGCTGGTCAATTCTGGATAACAGTTCGCCCCCATGGACTAAATCTCCTTCCCGTAAATCCCGTCCTCCAATTTTTTTTAGATAGGTAATAGTGCCTGCGGTCTGAAAAGTGAGATGCTTAAAACGAACTGCGGATACTTCTCCATTACTAAATACCCAAGCTTCAATTGGATTTAACTGCGCTCGAACAGCTTGTATTGGTAAACTGGCTTGAACAGCAGCCGTTTCTAATTGCTCTGAGCTAGATGGACTCTGGCTTGCAGTAAAACCTTTCCAAACCACTCCTCCCACGATAGCCAGCATTGCTAATCCCAAAAAAGGCCAAGACGATCTTTTCTTTTTAATTTCTAGAGTCGAGCGATCGATCTGTGATTCTGTTATTTGGTCTTTCTCTATAACTGCGATCTCTTTTACTGTGATTTCCTGTTTTGAGTTATTTTCCTGAGTCTCCATAACAGCTATTTCCCTATTGTTAATAGTTAGTAGTTAGTGGTTAGTGGTGGGTTATTTTTCTTCCTCTCTTGGTGCGCGTTCTTGAACGAGTCGCTTATGGGGGAAAGCCAAGGGGCTGTCACCTGAATTGACTTCAGGGCGGGGTTTTCAAGGGGCGGAACCAAGTTCCGCCCACGACCCCTCTGCTTGAAAGCCCCGCCCAAGACCGCGCTCGTCCGCTTCCTTAGCTCGGGAAGCCCGAGCAGGGTCGCACCGCACCGCTTGTCCCCTGTTCTTCCCCTGCTCCCTATCGCTCCAATTCTGGGTTATAAATTCCGATCAATCTGCCAATTAATACGGCGGGATACATCACACCGCAAATTCCTTCGAGATTCGTTAAAATTTTGGCTAGAGGACTGACAGGAGCAATATCTCCATAACCAACGGTAGTTAGAGTGGTAAAACTGAAATAAAGTAGGTCAAAAGAATTAATTGTTTCTGCTGATGAAGTAAAAGCTGCTGGGTTTAACAAATGGATAGTTTCAAAGAATAAAAACCAGAGATCGCCAATTAAGAGAAAAACGCTAATACCACCAACTATGGTATCGAGCGTCACTTGGCGATCGCTAAAAATCTTCTCAATCATCAACACAATCGCTAAGAGAAAAAATCCTGCATAAATAACATTTGTGGCTAGAGCCAGCTTTAAGTTTGACCATTGAGATGTTAGATTAACAAAATCGACGATAAAAGCAAGTCCTGAAATGGTTAGATAAAAATAGAATGCTCTTTGGTGTAAATAAAAAGTTCTAATAATTAGAACTATTGCTCCTAATATAACTAGGGAAAGAATTATCTCGGCGATTATTGCCTGGGAGAAAAAAGCATAGGCAACAAAAACCAAAAGTAGCACTAACAAAAGTTGAGTATATTTATTCTTTGCTGATATCTGTAACTGTTTAAGTTTCATTCCTCTCTCACTCCCTGAAAAAGCATCTATAAAATGAATGACAATTTTTAGTGGGATACACTTCAATCAACAATTAGCCATTAGCCATTAGTAAAAACCAGAATGTCAAACCATACTTCATTTAAAGAAGAACTGCTATAAACCAAGTTCTTCTTTAAAATCTGCATCGTATTTGGCTTTGTCCCAGTTGTTGGCTGCTTTCACTTGACTGGGAACTAAACCGATCGCACCTGTTAAATTTGCCCCTTCGAGATTAGTATTGGACAAATTAGTATCGATTAAAAATGCTTGTGATAGATCTGCTCCCGCTAAATTAGCTCCGCTTAAATCTACTTGAGCTAGAGTTGCACCTTGAAGATTAACTCCTTTTAAATCTGCATTAGGACTGATTAATAAAGCTCCATTTTCTTCTGGATGGAATTGAGAAGGAAACTTAGTATTAATATCATAAATTGCTCGGTAAAAATTAGCTTGCTCGATGTTTTTAACGTCCTGTAAATTAGCTCCACTCAAGTTAGTTCTATGAAAATTAGCTCGATATAAATTAGCCCCACTCAAATTAGCTTGATAAAGCTGTGCATCTTTTAGATTGACCAATTTTAAATCGGCTCCTTGGAAATTAGCTTTTTCTAAGAATGATTTTTGTAGATTGGCATATACTAACTGACTATTACTAAAGTTAGCTTCGATTAAAGTAGCATTTTGTAGATTAGCCTGTAGCAAATCCGTATCTGCTAAATCGAGATGAGGTAATACCGCATTTTCCAGATTTAATCCCGTTAATTGAGAACCAAATATCTTGAGATTTTCTAAAGCTAAAATTCGACCACCATTTGCTTCTTTGCCTTGACTGAGTGCTAACATTGCCCAGCCAAAATATTCTTCCTGTTCTCTGATTTCAATTAGTTGTAAGCTCATAGTAAAAAACACTCCAATTAAAGACAACCAACTGAGGCGTGAGAGAATATCTAAAAATGTTTTCAAAGCTTTTTGAGGAGAAGTACCAAACAGAGAAAAAGCTTTTGTTCCTCTACTTAATAATTGAGCTTGAGAGTAATTATTAAAGAGTTGACGATAAATATCTATAGGAACATCACATTTTTTTGCTGCTCGATGGAATTCATATTCTCGACGATCTGGATTGGTAATTTCAAATAGTTCGGCAAAACTTGTTTGTAATTTTTGCCACCCTCCTGTATTTTCAGTTTCATTGTTAGAAGAGATCGCCTTCTTAGATGGATTAGATTCTAAATATTGTTTGCTCATGCTCTTGACTCTATTAATAAATAATTTATGTATTATTTACTTGGACAAAATAGTTGGTTGAAAATAATTGAAAGTCGATTGCATTAATCCTGGTGAGAGATTGGGATGAGGATAGATATCCGCTAAGATAAATGTGAGGATAAAAGCAGTAATCAGTCTTTCGTAGCGAATTTTGCATATATCCATTTTTGCTCTCCTGTGAAACTATACAACTTAACTTTAGGAAAGCTCGATAGTTAAGTCAGTAGGGATAAAGTCATGACTTAATTTTGTTAGTGGCTAATGGCTAATAGTGAGGCATCGCTGTCTTGTTGGTTTCCAACAAAGAGCGAATGCTGAACCCGAAGGGCTAATGACTAATAGTTTTTCTCAGTATCTCTGCGTTTCTAAAAAGCTTCCCTACTTTTTCCCTACTTTTGTTTCTAGTAGTAAAACTTAACCGCTCTTTATACTTACTGACTGGGTAAGAAAATCGTTTTACAGTTAAAGTATCGAAATATCAAATCGCTCGCCGATAATCGCTAATCTAGAGAATAAATCAATATTGCCATTCCATTAGTTCCATGTTTACTTTGGCTGGATATCTCATTACCGAAGAGCTTTCAGAAAGTAGTAATTCATTAGTCTATCGAGGTTATCGTAAAGCTGACGATCGACCTGTGGCGCTAAAAGTATTTAACAAAATCTATCCATCTCCAGAAAGTATTGCTGCCTTTAGACGGGAATATGAGATTTTGCGTAGTTTAAATTTACCTGGGGTGGTCAAAGCTTATGACCTGAAAAAAGAGCAACAGCATTGGTTTATGGTGCTAGAGGATTTTGGTGGTGATTCTCTGGCTCATTTGGAATTAGCAGGTAATTTAGAGTTAGTTGAGTTTTTAAAATTGGCGATCGCAATTACTAAAGCTCTAGGTTCTATTCACGCGGAACAGATTATTCATAAAGATATTAACCCAGCCAATATTCTCTACAATCCTGATACTAAACAGATTAAGATAACCGATTTTGGCATCTCTTCAACTCTATCGAGAGAAAACCCCAGCTTTAGTAATCCCAATATTCTAGAAGGTACTATAGCTTATATTTCTCCCGAACAAACGGGACGAATGAACCGAGCCTTAGACTATCGCACTGATTTTTATTCTTTGGGAGTAACTCTTTATGAATTGTTGACGGGAAAGTTACCTTTTGAGGCTCAAGATGCTTTGGAATTGGTACATTGTCATATTGCTAGGCAACCCGTATCAGTTATCAGTAGGGGCAATTCCCTAAATGACTCGCTACGCATCGCGCGAATTGCCCTTACAGTGTTATCAGATATTGTTATGAAGCTGATGGCAAAGAATGCTGAAGATAGATATCAGTCAGCTTATGGTATTCAAGCAGATTTAGAATCATGTTTGCGTCAACTTGAGAGTAAGGGAGAAGTTGAATCCCTTATTCTAGGACAAAAAGATATCTGCGATAAACTGCAAATTCCCCAGAAGATTTATGGTAGAGAGCATGAATTAGCAGAATTATTGGCAGCATTCGATCGCGTCACAGGAAAACCCGTAGGGGCAAACAGCCGTTTGCCCCTACCAATCGCTCAATTACCCCATACAGAAATGATTCTGGTAACGGGATATTCAGGTGTGGGTAAATCGGCATTGGTGAGGGAAATTTATAAGCCAATTACCGCTAGCAGAGGCAATTTTATCTCTGGGAAATATGACCAATATCGCAAAGATAGACCTTATTCAGCGATCGCGCAAGCTTTTAAGGAATTTGGCGATCGCCTGTTACTGGAAAGTTCTCATGTTCTAGAGAATTGGCGACAAAAGATTTTAAATGCAGTGGGCAATAACGGACAGGTATTAATTGAGGTAATTCCTAATTTGGAATTAGTTATTGGCAAACAACCGCCTGTAGCACAAGTTGGTTCTCAAGAAGCCCAAAACCGTTTCAATTTAGTCTTGCAAAATTTCCTTAAAGTTATCAGTCAACCAGAACATCCTCTAGTTTTATTTCTCGACGATCTGCAATGGTCGGATATCTCCTCTTTGAACTTACTCAAACTGTTGATGGGCGACTCTGACAATCAATATTTCTTGATTATTGGAGCTTATCGAGATAACGAAGTGGATGCTACTCATCCTTTAATACTCGCTATAGAAGAGATTGAAAAAGAGGAAGGTATTGTCTCCTATATTCATATTAATAATCTGGCTAAATCCGATGTCAATGCTTTAGTAGTTGAAGCGTTAGCTTGTTCGCCAGACTGTACTGAATCCTTAAGCGATTTAATTTATGCTAAAACTCAAGGCAATGCTTTTTTCACCATCGAGTTTCTCAAATCTCTCTATACAGATGGTTTATTAACCTTCGATTACCTTGAAAGGTGGCAGTGGGATATCGATCGCATTAATGCTCTTAATATTACTGATAATGTAGTCGATCTGATGGTTAAGCAGCTCGATCGCTTGCCCCCAATTACGAAGACAATTTTACAGTTAGCTGCTTGTATTGGTAATACTTTTGATTTAGAAACCCTAGCTGTTATTAATAAAAGTCAACCAGCGGAAACTCTAGATGATTTATGGTCAGCTTTGCCAGCAGGTTTAGTTATTCCTTTAAATGATAAATATAAGTTAATTAAGAATAATGCCGATATCTCAGCTAAAGAGATTCAGTTTAAGTTTTTACACGATCGCGTTCAACAAGCGGCTTATTCCATAATTGAAGTAAGTAAAAGACAAACCACTCATTTACAAATTGGAAGATTACTTTTAGCTAATACCAAAACAGAAAATCTAGAAGAACGAATTTTTGCGATTGTTAATCAATTTAATGAAAGTATTTGTTTAATTGAAAATGAAGCAGAAAAAATTAGATTAGCTGAGTTAAATTTACTTGCAGGTCAAAAAGCAAAAACAGCCAATGCTTACAGTTCGGCAGTTAAATATTTCCAAGTAGGACGAGAACTTTTAAATACTTCAAGTTGGCAGACTAATTACGAACTCACTCTCAAACTCTATGTTGAAGCGGTAGAAACAGCATTTTTAAATACGGATTTTGAACAAGCAGAAATGCTCGCAGAAGTAGTTCTGGAAAATGCGAAGAATGTACTAGATAAAGTAAGGGTTTACGAGACTCAAATTCAGTCTTATATCGCCCAAAATCAGATGCAAAAAGCTATTAATACAGGGCTACAAGTTTTGCAGTTTTTAAGCGTATCCCTATCAGAATCACCCCCTCAAGATTTGGATCTTAATACTCTGGGCAATTTGCCAGAAATGATCGATCGTCAAAAGCTAGCTGCCTTACGCATCGCGATCGATATAATTACTGCTGTTTATATGGCTCGTCCCGATTTGTTACCGTTCTTAATATTCACCATGGTCAAGCTCTGCATAGATGGAGGAAATTCTATACTATCTTGCTATGCCTATGGAGGTTATGGCTTCTTTTTATGTACCGTGATGGAGGAAATAGATCTTGGTTACGAGTTGAATAAGCTAGCTTTGAGAATACTCGCTCGCTATGAATCTAGAGAAATTACCTGTAAACTCAAACATTTATTCAACTGTAATGTCCTTCACTGGAAAGAACCTGCGAGGAACGCGATCGCTTTGATGTCAGAAACAACTCAAATTGGCTTAGAAACTGGCGATACCCAGTATGCTGCTTATAGTGCGATCGAATATTGTGTAACGCTTTTTGCAGTAGGCGAACCTCTAGAGTTTGTATATCAAGAGGTAGAAAAATATAGTAATTTAGTTCAAAAATTAAAACAGGAAGAGCAATATCATTACAACAAAATAACTGGACAGTTGGTTCTAAATCTACTTGGTCAAGCAACGGATCGCAGCAAATTAATTGGAGAACAATTCGATGAGGTTGCAATGCTACCTCTACTTCAAGAAAAGAAAAATTTTGTCTCTCTATTTTTATTTTATTTAGCAAAAACAATACTTAATTTCTTATTTAAAGATTATACTGAAGCAGTTAAAAATGCGATTTTAGCAGAACAATACGAAAAATCTGTTTTGGGATTAATGACTTCTGCCGAACACAATTTTTACTATTCTCTATCACTTTTAGCTCTCTATGATCGGGGACTGGGGACTGGGGACTGGGGACTGGGAACTAAAAAAGAACCCAATCATCAACAATTGAAATATTTGGAGCAAGTGGCAACCAATCAGCAAAAAATGAAACTTTGGGCTGACCATGCACCGATGAATTTTCAGCATAAATACGATCTGGTAGAAGCAGAGAAAGCAAGAGTTTTAGGACAATATTGGCAAGCTTCAGAACTTTATGAACAAGCCATTATAAGTGCGAGGGATAATGAATATTTTCACGAAGAAGCGATCGCTTACGAATTAGCAGCCGAGTTTTATCTCGCTGTAGGCAGAGAGAAAATTGCGGAAACTTATCTCAGAGAAGCACACTATGGCTATGTTCGCTGGCAATCTCAAGCTAAAGTTGCAGATTTAGAACAACGCTATCCTCAATTTTTATCGCAACCATCAATTCCCCAGGCTCAGAAAATTAGCTCTAGTCTCTCAAGCATTTCTAGCAGCAGTTCTACTTCATCCACCGTACTCGATTTAGCCAGTGTCCTTAAAGCTTCTCAAGCTATTTCAGGAGAGATTATTTTAGACAATCTCCTGGCTAGGTTAATGAAAATTGTCATCGAAAGTGCAGGAGCAACTAGAGGTGTATTGATTTTATCTGCTCAAGCAAAGGCAGAAATGGGACAAGTCGCTGCTGAACCTTCTACTCAGTGGGTTATTGAAGCCTTGGGAACAGTTGAATCAGATAAAGTAGAAGTATTAAAGTCGATTCCCTTAGAAAATGTCAATGGCAATAGTGATAACCCTTTAGTCTGCCAAGCCATTGTTAACTATGTCATCCGCACTCAAGTTAATTTAGTTCTGGGCAATGCACCTATTGACAAAAAATTTAATCGTAATTCTTATATTTGTAAACAAAAGCCTAAATCGATTTTGTGTACTCCACTGGTAGATCGCGCCAAGTTAGTAGGAGTACTTTATCTAGAAAATAATCTGGCTACAGATGCTTTTACCCCAGACAGAATCGAATTGCTGAATTTGCTCTCTTCTCAAATTGCCATTTCCATCGAAAATGCCAAACTCTATAATCAACTTCAGTCCGAGCGACAAACTCTGACGCAATTTTTAGAAGCCATGCCCGTAGGAGTTGGGGTTATAGATGTCTCTGGGAAACCCTATTATTTCAATCGAACCGCAGAGAATATTATCGGTCAAGGCGTTACTAATACTGATTCCGAACAACTATCGGAGACTTATCAAGTTTACCAAGCGGGAAGCGATCGCATCTATCCGACTCAAGAATTGCCAGCCATACGCGCTTTACAAGGAGAGCAAGTTACCAAAAACGATCTAGAAATCCATCGTGACGAGCAAATTATTCCTTTAGAAGTACAGGGAACACCAATTTACGATCGCGATAATAATATTACTTACGGTCTAGTTACTTTTCAAGATATTAGTCAGCGCAAAAAAACCGAGAAGCTTCTCACCGACTATAATCTTACTCTGGAACAAGAAGTGAGCGATCGCACTCAACAATTATCTCAAGCCTTAGCCGATCTCCAAGCTGCTCAAGATGAGTTAATCCAGTCGGAAAAAATGGCAGCATTAGGACAACTGATTGCAGGGGTAGCCCACGAAATCAATACGCCTCTGGGGGCAATCCGCGCTTCGATCGATAATATCTCTACGGCATTAGCCAAAACCCTGCAACAATTACCCCAACTACTTCGACAACTCTCTCCCCAACAGCAAACAGATTTCTTGGCTCTCTTAGCTGCCAGTAGAAACAATAATATTTCTTTTCGAGAAGAAAGAAAGTTAAAACGATCTCTCAGACAAGAATTGACAGCTAAAGGTATTGAGAATCCAGATTCTGTTGCCGCCATGTTAGTTAAGATGGGTATTACTCAAAATCTCGAATCTTTTTTAAGCTTATTAGATAATTCCAATAACACCTCAATGCTGGACTGTGCTTATAATCTCTCTATGCAACAAAGTAATAGTGCCAATATCAAGTTAGCCGTAGAACGAGCAGCTAAAATTGTCTTTGCCTTAAAAAGTTATGCCCGTCAAGATAATTCTGGGAACATGACAAAAGCCAACATCACCGATGGCATTGATGTAGTGCTTACTCTCTATCACAATCAATTAAAACAAGGTATTGAAGTAATTAAAAACTACGAACCCGTACCAGAAATTCTTTGCTATCCCGAAGAACTAAATCAAGTTTGGACAAATTTAATTCACAATGCCATCCAAGCTATAGGCGATCGAGGTAAGTTAAATATTACAGTAACAGAGCAGAATAACGGCGTTCTGGTACAGATAATCGATTCTGGCTCGGGTATTCCTGCGGAAATTCAAGATAAAATCTTCACTCCCTTTTTTACGACTAAACCAGCAGGAGAAGGTACTGGTTTGGGGTTAGATATTGTGAACAAGATTATTGATAAGCATCAGGGAACTATTGAAGTAACAAGTGAGCCTGGGAATACTGTTTTTAGTATTTGGTTGCCTGTTTCTTTGTTTAGAGATTAATTATCAGCAATATAAATCAATTTGATTACTACAGTTCAGTCAGGAATAAAACAAATCGATCTAGAAAAAAGCGAGTGTCTTGATAGAAAATAAACAAAATTACTCAAGAAATCTTTTATATTACTTTTTGCCCACTGACAATTGAATTGGTAACTCATAGGATAATTTTTACTAGAGAGAGATTAAAATCTCGATCTTAGTGATTTTTCAGCATATTCTATTCTTAGCAGCAATGATACTAATATCTAGAAAAGCTATTTTATGCGTCGATGATGAGAGGATTATTCTCACCAGTCTGCGAGATCAAATTGCCCGAAATTTTGGCGATCGCTATATCTATGAATTCGCTGAAAGTACTGAGGAAGCTTGGGAAGTTATTGAAGAATTTTGCGAAGAACAAATCAATCTCTTAATTATTGTGTCAGATTGGTTAATGCCTGGAATGAAGGGAGATGAATTTTTGATACAAGTTCATCAAAAATTTCCTCGTATAGTAAAAGTATTATTAACAGGACAAGCAGATTCCGAAGCAATCGCACGAACTAGAAAACAAGCTAATCTTTACGCTTACATACCAAAACCTTGGGATGAAGCAAATTTAATTAAAATAATCCGCTCTGGATTGAGAAAAACTGATGAGTAGACAAGCCATAATCTGTTTGGTCAGGATTAGAGTAACTGGGAAAAAAAAGCGATCGCCTTCAAAAAAAGTACTTATTTCAAAGCTTTGGCAGGAATAATTAAAGATTCGCTAGGAGAAGAATTTCCATTGGGTATGATGCTGGCTGTTCCTATGGTTAAAGTTATTGGTTGACTTGTTTCTAATTGACTATGATGAATGAGTTTTTGAATTTCCTCTCTAATTGTGTTAGCTAGCTCGATCGCTTCACTATCTTTTGTATTGGGCAAAATTACAGCAAATTCTTCACTATCATAACGAGCTGCTAAATTATCGGAATTGTCCATCGCTCTGGTAATGACTTGAGCAATAGTACGCAAAAATTCATTGGCTGCTGCGTAACCATAAATATTATTGTAATGTTGAAAATTTTCAAGTTTACAGAGGATTAAGGATAAAGAGCTTGGTTCTAAAACTAACTTGCGCCACTGTTGACCCAAATATTCTTCAAAGCGACGACGGTTAGCAATTTGGGTAATGCCGTCTAAAGTTGTGAGGCGTTTAATTTCTCTGTCAGCTTGGGCGATCGCCTTTTTATCTTGTTTACGTTCGGTAATGTCGTTAGGAATAGCTAGGAGACAATCTTGTCCGCCATAGTTAATGATTTCAGCCGAAAATAATACTGTTCTGATTTCTCCTGACTTAGTTCGATAGTCGAGTTCTCGATTGCGAACCACTCCCTTCTCGCGTAAAAGTTGAATAATTTCGATACGGTTGTCTGAGTTAACCCAAAGATTTAGTGCGGTAGAAGTATGACCGATAATTTCTGATTGACTAAAACCCGTCAGAGTACAAAAGCTTTCATTTACTTCAATAAAGCGTCCTTCTGATAGAGTGCTAATGGTAATGGGAATAGGGCTAGAGCGAAAGGCTTTAGCAAATTTTTCTTCAGACAGACGTAGTGCCGACTCGGCTAATTTACGAGAACGGATTTCTTGTTGTAGAGTGGCATTTTGTTCTTCTAGTTGTTTGTTGAGATTTCGTAATTGTAGATGAATATTAACACGAGCGATCGCTTCTTCGTGTTGTAATGGCTTGGTTATATAGTCTACTGCACCAATAGTTAACCCTTTGAGTTTATCCACTGGATCGGCAAGGGCAGTCATAAAAATTACTGGTATTTCTTTAGTGGCAGGGGAAGCTTTTAAACGACGACAGGTTTCAAAACCGTCAATTCCTGGCATCAGTACATCCAGTAAAATGAGGTCTGGTCTGATTTTTTCCAGTCTATGAAGACAACTTTCTCCATCTTTTGCCACTAGAACTTTAAACCCATACTCTTTTAACAAGTCTGAAAGTACCTGAATGTTGGTGGGGTTATCGTCCACAATTAGGATCAACTCTTGTTTGGCTGTTCCGATTTGATTCATATCTTTAATAAGACGGAGGGCAAAATGTACTTTTTATCGCTCGATCAACTCGATAATTTTAAAATCGTCAAACTCTTGAGATAGTTGCAATAACTTGTTAACTAGAGGCTGATATTGTGAACCTAGCTGTTGAATTCTGGATATTTCTCGCTCGACTAGATCGAAATCACCAATCTCTGCTGCTTCTTTTAAAGTAACTAACTCTGAGTCTGGAGGAAAGATTATAGCTGAATCTACGCTCGCTTTACTAGAAGTCGATTGTATCTCTTGAGGTTCGTAAATCCAGTCTAGACGTAAATGTTCACCTATTTTTACGAGGACATCCTCCGAATTAATCGGCTTGGGAACAAAATCATCACACCCATAATCGCGACACTTTTGTTGCTCGGTATCAAAGACACTAGCAGAGATAGCAATAATGGGTATGTTCTGAAATTCTGGTATCTGGCGCAGTTGCCTTGTCATCTCAAAGCCATCTAACACTGGCATAACTAAATCGGAAATGATTAAATCTGGTTGCCATTGAATAGCTTTATCGAGCGCTTCTCTGCCATTAGCTGCTTCTGCAAGTTCAAAACCAAGGGGTTCTAGTAGATCTATTAGAACAGAGCGATTATCCCAGCGATCGTCTACGATCATAATTTTTTGTCGCTCCCCTTGATAACCAGCAATAGTTTGCTCGGCTTTAACTGGAATGGTATCGAGGCATTTCGTAGCTGCGGATAAATTTAGATCGAACCAAAAAATGCTGCCTGTTTCTAAATGACTTTTGACTTTAATTTTGCTATCCATAAGGTTAACTATCTTTTGACTAATAGCTAATCCCAAGCCAGTGCCTTCCGATTGACGATCCCGATCTCCTACTTGTTCAAAAGGCTCAAATATTTTCTCTCTGTGTTCTGAGGTGATACCAATTCCAGTATCTTCAACTTGAAAGCGAATCTGAAGACTGGTTGTTGATTCTTGAACGCTATTTACCAATCCACCAAGGACATCAACTTTAAAGGTTACACTACCCGAATCCGTGAACTTGAGCGCATTTCCTAAAAGATTGAGCAAAACTTGACGGAGGCGTTTTTCATCGGCATGAATCCCATTAGGCAGGCAATCGGAACTAATGTAGTTAAATTCAATTCCTTTTTGTTCGGCTTTAAGGCGAAAGATTTCGGCCAGATCAGTTAGAAAACTAGGAAAATGAAAGTCTGTGGGATTGAGTTCTAATTTCTGTGCCTCAATTTTAGATAAATCCAAGATATCTTCAATTAAGATCAAGAGATGATTGCCACAACGTTCGATAGTAGCAATACTGGTTTTTTGTTTTGGGGTGCAATGGCGATCGCGTTGTAGAATTTGAGCGTAGCCCAAAATCCCGTTGAGTGGGGTACGGAGTTCGTGACTCATATTGGCAAGGAATTGACTTTTTGCCCGATTAGCTAGTTCAGCAGATTCTTTAGCCTGTTGTAATTGAGAAGTGCGAGCGCGAACTTTTTGTTCTAGAGATTGATTTAATTGTTGGAGTTGTTGATTTGTTTGGTGCAACTCTTGATTCTGCTGAGCCAATTGTCGCTCTTGGCGATAACTGCGAATAGCTTCATTTACAGTTAGACAGAGATCGGTTATTTCCCAAGGTTTGGAGATATAGCGATAGAGATTGGCATGATTGAGCGCATTCCCCACTGCTTCGGCACTAGCTTGTCCCGTTAACATAATCTTGAGAGTTTGGGGATAGCGAGCGTGAATTTGAATTAATAACTCATCTCCTTTCATTCCTGGCATAATCTGATCGACGATAATCAGAGGAATCTCTATTCCCTCTTGTTGTAACTCTTCAAAAACTTCTAAAGCTTCTTCTCCAGTTTCTGCTAGTTCAATCTCATAATCATTGCCCAAGTAATTTGTAAGTTGATCTCTAAGACTAATCAGCACTACTCTTTCATCATCGACACAAATTATCGCTTTTTTTCTCATTAAGATAGTATACTACAAGGTAGACATGGTCTGGTTGCTCCTTATATTTTTATTCAACTGTGGGCGAAAAATCTTCGACCATAAACCCAGAGCTAGGGAAGTAATTCTCAATCGACGGAACTAAGCATTTAATTCCCACTCGGGCAGAAAGTTAGCGACCATAAGAGACACCGCGATACTTTCTTAGACCTAATGGTGGCTTAAAGGTTTGAATTGGACGACGAAGAGTATAACTTTGTCCTAAAAAATGAGCCTGATGGGCGGTAGGGACTGTGTCAACTCGATGGTTAGAAGTAGAATAACCTTGACCTAAAAAACGTAATTGCATAGTTCTATTCTCCTGTTTCTCTAGTTTGGGTGAGAGGAAATTGATTTATGCAAATACCCATTGACAAATTAATTCCTGTTTTCGGTCTGCAAGATAATTGTTGAATTAACTGGTACGGTTGGATATATAAGATTTTGGTCTAAAATGAAAGCTAAATTGAGATAAGCCACACATAAGCCTTGTTTAAGCCTTATAATGGTATTATTCTCTTTGAAGAAGAAAATTTTAACTTAAACCTCAATCACAAAGGATAAGCAGTAACAAGAAACTAGAGCAAGGTATTATATAGTACGATTATTGTAAGTCATATTGCTAGGTAGGGGATTCAGCTCTCACCCCTGCACCAACCAAATAATCCCAATCTTTTTTTCCAAGCAGATTCAGATATAGAAGGCAAAGGGATTAATTCAGTAGGTGGATTGTTTACATAGTTTAGTCGGGATATCTGGGTATCTAGATATCTGTAGTGTCTAGCTGACAATAAAGTGAACAATTTGTTCACAAACTTATGTACTAGTAATCCGATAGTTTCTGATAGCTCAAATTCCTTCCCCCCTCCATCGATTGTAAATTATTGTAACTTATGATTAAGATATATAAAGTAAGGCTCAAAAGCCCGAACTAAATATGGAAGTACTTTTTTGACCTTAATTTAATTGCGAGATTGACTCATGTTGAAAAAATTCTTGGCCCCAATTGTAGTATTGACCGTAGTTCTAACAGTTATAACTATCATTAATTTAAATTCTGAAGCATTAGCTCAAACCAGTGAAGCGAACCAAGATTACTTTATCAAGCCTATTCCCACAGAAAAATTAATCATCATAGAACCTAACTATGGACAATTTTACAACCCTAATCCAGAAATAAAAGGAGATGCTTCTGGTCAAGTATTATACAATTCTCTAGACGAATTGAGTCAAATTTATGAAATTAAAGATACTAAAATGGTTCGCTTTGAGCGCAAGGGTCAGATGATTCCCAATCTTTATGTTTTTGTCGCTCCTTCTAAGAGCCAGGAATCTTTAGCTTATGCTTCAGACCTACTTTAGACTTTAAACTAATGACGTTCTGAACAAAATAGTTGATGGGTCACTAGCTCAACGGCAGAGCACTCGACTCTTAATCGATTGGTTCTGGGTTCAAATCCCAGGTGACCCACCAAAATTTATTTGACTGTTATAGGCGAGGTGCTAGTTTATCCCCTCTGCGGAACAAACTGACCATCTTGATACTGCCAAGCAATACCATCGGGGTCACGCCCTTTACTCCATTCTTGAAAATCTGCTTGAGAGCGTCTAATCCTCAACAAACGATCTCCACACTTAAGTCTTTTCATCAAGGCTCGTCCACTATAAGCTTTATTCTCCAGAGGAGTAGCTTGAGTAGAGGCAGATTTCTTTCTACTCTTAACCGCTTTCTTTTTCTGCTTAGACTTAGTCTTAGTCTTGGATTTTGATGGTTTTGGTGTAGATTCTACTTTCTCTGATTCAGAATCAAGAGTAGAAACTTCAAGGGGAACAAACTGACCATCTTGATATTGCCAAGCTACGTTATCAGGATCTCGTTGTTGACTCCACTCGGTAAAATCGGGTTGAGAGCGTTTAATCCTCAACAAGCGATCGCCACACTTCAACCTCTTCATCATCTGTCTACCACTTAAAGGTTGTACTTCAGTTTTGACAGCTTGAACAGGCTCTTTTTTGCTCTTTTGGGTA
>JASJDJ010000131.1 GCA_030065635.1 Xenococcaceae cyanobacterium MO_188.B32 | reverse complement strand
TCGTGCAGTCAGTGGTACCCAAAGCCCAAAAAATCAATAAAGACCAAGACTTGTCAGGGATAAAAGTGGGACTGAAGGACGAAATCTTCCAAGCGAAATTCCCAGTGCTGGCTGGAATTGATGCCTTTTCCACTTATTGCTAGAAAGCTGGTGGGAGCCGAGCACCGTGATGAAGATACCTGGGGATACCATTTGTTAGAGGCTAGAACACCGATTCAGTAATACCAAAAACTACTTTTTTGGATATTCAGACAACGAAATCTCGGCAAATGATGAACTCCCGTAATCCCAGATCTGGACTGGATTCTGAATACTGAATCGGTGTTCTAGGGTCAATTGAAGAGAAACAATTCTTGGTGAAAGATTAACAATTCTTGGTGAAAGATTAAAGTTATTCATGATTTCTTCTCCCTCAACTTCCCCAACTTTCCATGTCTGCCTTAGCTTCTCTCCCAGGCATCTGGGTATAAGGAGCAAATGAACAAGGTCGAGAAACTTTGACTAGAGGCTGGTTATGTCCATCAAGATTGAGATAATTAATCGGAATATCTAATACAAATCTAGCTTCTACTAATAATTACACCAGATGTTACTCTGATTTGCAGTGTTTATAGGTAAGGTGGACAGCCCACCCACCTTACTATATGTATTCTACTTACCGAAACCTTTACCTCTATTATCGGAAGGAAGACAAACGCAATTTTCTAACTGTTCTTTAAGAGTTTCACGATCGAGATTTTGACCGATTAACACTAGCTGATTTTTCTTTTCTCCTTTCCATTCATCATCTTCAATGGTGAAGCGTTTACCACTAAGGTGAAAGATATGACGCTTGGGACTTTCATCAAACCAGAGAATACCTTTGGCACGGAAAATGTTTTCTGGTAGTTGATTATCTAAGAAATACTGAAATTTTCTAATTGATAATGGCTTGTCACTTTGAAAAGAAAGAGAAGTAAAGCCATCATTTTCTAAGTGAGCGGAATGATGATGGTGGTGGTCATGGTCATGGTCATGGTGGTGGTCGTGGTGGTGGTCGTGGTCGTGGTGATGATGGTCTTCTTTTTCTTTAGCTTCTGCTGCTTCAAAATACTTATCTGACTCAAATAAACCAACACTCAAAATTAACGGTAGAGGAATTTGAGACTCTTTAGTACGCAGAATTCTGGCATCTTTTTTTATGTCTCTAATTCTGACTTCTAAATTATCAACATCTGCTTCATCTACTAGATCGGTTTTATTCAAGGCAATCACGTCGCCATACTGAATTTGACTAAAAGCTGCTTCACTATTAAAGAGGTCGAGACTGAAATTAGCACAATCTACCATAGTTACAATAGAGTCTAGACGAGTCATGTCTCTTAACTCTGTACCCAAAAAAGTGAGGGCCACAGGTAAGGGATCGGCAAGTCCTGTAGTCTCTACTACCAGGTAATCAACCTTATCTTCTCTTTCGAGGACTTTATAAACGGCATTAACTAAATCTTCATTGATAGTACAGCAAACACAACCATTGTTTAGCTCTACCATATTATCTTCAGTAGTAACAATGAGTTCGTTATCTATGCCGATTTCTCCAAACTCATTAACTAAAACGGCAGTTTTCAATCCTTGGTGATTAGTCAAGATATGGTTAAGTAGAGTGGTTTTTCCACTACCGAGAAAACCTGTAATGATAGTAACGGGTAAACCCTGTTTCGGTGCATCCATTGCTGAGGAGGAAGTATTTTGAGTATCAACTGTAGTCATATCGATCGCTTTTTTTGAAATCAGAACAAAAATAAAGATATCTTTTAGTTTAAGGTTATTGACTGACAACCTCTTTTTCCTTCATCATTATTGCGTATCTGGATTTTCTTCGGCTGCCAATTCTTCATCTATTAACTAATCATATAAATCATTAAGCACGATTGTCATGACCCTAACTGTTTACAATACCCTTACCCGTCATAAAGAAACTTTTACACCTCTAGAATCTGGTAAGGTACGTATGTATTGCTGTGGCATTACTGTCTATGATTATTGCCATCTGGGTCATGCCCGTACTTGTTTGGTCTGGGATGTTGTCCGCAACTATCTGCAATGGCACGGTTATTCTGTTCAATACATTCAAAATTTTACTGATATTGACGATAAGATTCTCAATCGAGCCAGACAAGAGGGAACATCGATGGAGGATGTATCCGAACGTTTTATTAAAGCATATTTTGAAGATATGGAGCGTTTACACGTAGGTAAAGCTGATGCTTATCCTCGTGCCACTCATACTTTAGATGGAATCAAACGCTTAGTTTATGAACTAGAACAAAAAGGCTTTGCTTATCCTGGGGATGGAGATGTTTATTATTCTGTCAGGCAATTCTCTGAATATGGTAAGTTATCAGGACGTAAACTAGAAGATTTACAAGCAGGGGCTAGTGGCAGAGTAACGGTAGAAGACTCTGAAGCAGCTAAAAAGAAAGACCCCTTTGACTTTGCCC
Source organism: Xenococcaceae cyanobacterium MO_188.B32 (assembly GCA_030065635.1). Taxonomy (GTDB): domain Bacteria; phylum Cyanobacteriota; class Cyanobacteriia; order Cyanobacteriales; family Xenococcaceae; genus JASJDJ01. Next base: position 14,187 of record JASJDJ010000131.1, on the reverse strand, counting down.
TCTGGAAATCAGCTAAAGAAGGTGAGCCCTCCTGGGAATCTCCTTGGGGTGCTGGTCGTCCTGGCTGGCATATTGAATGTTCGGCAATGGTGAGAGAAAGATTAGGAGAAACGATCGATCTTCATGTTGGCGGTAGCGATTTAGTATTTCCCCACCACGAAAATGAAATTGCTCAATCAGAAGCAGTTACGGGCAAGCCTTTAGCAAATTACTGGCTACACAACGGCATGGTCAAGGTAGATGGGGAAAAGATGTCTAAGTCTTTGGGCAACTTTACTACTATTCGCGATTTGTTAGACCGTCCTGTAGACCCCATGGCGGTAAGATTATTTATTTTACAGGCTCATTATCGTAAGCCTGTCGATTTTACCGATGAAGCTTTGGTGGCTGCTACTAATGGTTGGGCAACGCTGAAGAAAGGTTTATTGTTTGGTTATGAGTATGGACGGCAGTTGGGATGGAAACATCTCGACAGGGAGATATGGGGACACGGCGACGTAGAGGAAGAAGAAGCCTCACCCTTAATTAATAATCTCAGAGAGCGTTTCCAGCAAGCGGTGGATGATGATTTTAATTTTGCTGGAGGCTTGGCGATATTATTTGAAATTGCTAAAGAGTTGGGTAAAGAAGGAAATTTGTTAGTTCATCAGGGCAAAACAGAAATTCCTGGGGAGCAGCTAGAAGCACAATGGCATATTTTAGTGGAATTAGCTGGAGTTTTGGGTTTTTCCGCACAACCAGAAGAAAGTACGGGCGAAGAGTCCCTCGCTGCTACTGATGGTTTGTCTGATGCAGAAATAGAAGGATTAGTACAGCAGCGTACTGAAGCTAGAAAAGCCAAAAATTGGGCAGAGAGCGATCGCATTAGGGATGAATTGCAAGCTTTAGGTATTACTCTAATCGATAAACCAGGTGGTGTTACCGACTGGCATAGGTAAGTAAATAATTGGGGGTAGTTCGGTTGAAAATCGAGGGAAGATGGGGAAGCATGGGGAGATGAGGAGGATAGGGGAGTAATGCTCCTGACTTCCGATCTCTACTAATTCTATAAATTCCGAACTCCGAATTCCGAATTCCGAATTCTGGTTGTACGGAAACCCGCACTAAGTAAATAGTTGCCATTTGGTAGTGTATTTAGCTAAATTAGCACTCGGAAGGTGAGAGTGCTAATTCGAGTAACTCGCTTTTAGAAACCAAGAACTGTTAAATAAATATTCGTAATTTAAACGGATTAAATTTAGTCATTTGGAGGATTTAGTATGGCAGCTATTACCATTAACGTTTCAACTGTAAAACCTTTAGGCGATCGCGTTTTTGTTAAAATTAGTGAATCAGAAGAAAAAACTGCCGGTGGTCTTTTTCTCCCCGATAGTGCCAAAGAAAAACCTCAACTAGGTGAAGTAGTAGCAGTAGGTCCTGGCAAACGCAATGATGATGGTAGTCACTGCACTCCTGAAGTCAAAGTAGGAGATAAGGTTCTTTATTCTAAATATGCCGGTACAGATATCAAATTGGGTGGCGATGACTACGTACTGCTATCTGAAAAAGATATTTTGGCATCTGTTGCCTAGTTATCGTCAGTCATTAGTTCTTGTTGATATTGCTGACTGCTTATTAATAGATAGCTAACAAACTTTAATTCTGTTTTAACCCACCATTCAAGGAAAAAGAAATACATCTATGGCTAAATCTATTATTTATAACGACGAGGCTCGTCGTGCCCTAGAAAGAGGAATTGACTTACTTGCAGAATCTGTTGCTGTTACTTTAGGCCCTAAAGGACGCAACGTAGTCCTAGAGAAGAAATTTGGCGCACCCCAAATTGTTAATGATGGGGTGACTATTGCCAAAGAAATTGAATTAGAAGATCATATCGAAAATACTGGAGTATCGCTCATTCGTCAAGCTGCTTCTAAAACTAATGATGTTGCAGGTGATGGTACTACTACGGCTACTGTACTCGCTCATGCCATTGTTAAAGAAGGTTTACGTAACGTAGCTGCGGGAGCTAATCCTATCGCTCTCAAACGAGGTATAGATAAAGCTACCGAGTATTTAGTAGGTAAAGTTGCAGAACACGCTAAACCTGTGGGAGACTCTAAAGCGATCGCCCAAGTAGGTGCTATCTCTGCTGGTAACGACGAAGAAGTCGGTAAAATGATCGCAGAAGCGATGGATAAAGTTGGTAAAGAAGGCGTAATTTCTTTAGAAGAAGGTAAGTCTATGACTACCGAATTGGAAATTACCGAGGGTATGCGCTTCGATAAGGGTTATATCTCTCCTTACTTTGTCACCGATACCGAAAGAATGGAAGCTTCTCTAGATGAGCCTTACATCCTAGTCACCGATAAGAAAATTACTTTAGTACAGGACTTAGTTCCCATTCTCGAACAAGTTGCCCGTCAAGGTAAACCCTTGATGATTATTGCTGAAGACATTGAAAAAGAAGCTCTGGCTACTTTAGTAGTAAACCGTCTACGGGGTGTCTTGAATGTAGCTGCGGTTAAAGCTCCTGGTTTTGGCGATCGCCGTAAACAGATGCTCGAAGATATTGCCGTGCTTACTGGTGGTCAAGTAATTACTGAAGATGCGGGCTTGAAGCTAGAAAGTACCAAGATTGAGATGCTCGGTAAAGCTCGTCGTATTACTATTACCAAAGACAACACTACTATTGTTGCTGAAGGTAACGAAAAAGAAGTTAAAACTCGTTGCGATCAAATTCGTCGTCAAATAGACGAAACCGAATCTGCTTACGATCGAGAAAAACTCCAAGAGCGTTTGGCTAAATTAGCTGGTGGTGTAGCTGTAGTTAAAGTAGGTGCTGCTACCGAAACCGAAATGAAAGACCGCAAACTACGCCTAGAAGACGCTATCAACGCAACTAAAGCTGCTGTTGAAGAAGGAATTGTTCCTGGTGGTGGTACTACCCTAGCTCACCTTACTGCCGATCTAGAGAAATGGGCAAGTTCCAATCTGAAAGATGAAGGCTTAACTGGAGCAATGATCGTTTCTCGTGCTTTAACTTCTCCTTTAAAAAGAATTGCTGAAAATGCCGGTCAAAATGGTGCAGTAATTGCCGAGCGTGTTAAAGAGAAAGATTTCAACGTTGGTTTCAATGCTGCTACTAACGAGTTTGTCGATATGTTTGAAGCAGGTATTGTCGATCCAGCTAAAGTAACTCGTTCTGCACTACAAAATGCAGCTTCGATCGCGGGTATGGTATTAACTACTGAATGTATTGTGGTTGACAAACCCGAGAAAGATAAAGCTGCTGCTCCTGGTGGTGGTGATTTCGATTACTAATTTTTGGACTTCAACCAATTGATTTGTTTAATGAACTAGCTGTCTTTATAGGCAGCTATTTTTTTAGATCTTAGCTAGTCGTTGGAGTGGGTCAAAATCGTTAATTGCAAGGTCAAGACTTACCGCAACTATTAGAATTATGAGGCGTGCGCTGAACATTGTCGGTGGGATAGGCAGTTAAGATCACATCGCCATTTTCTTGGATAATCATGCCTCTTGCTGGCACAATTTCATCGAGCCTGAATGGTTCTTCCCGTTCTACTTGAATGACAAATTTACGTTTCTCCTCCTCTTTTTCTGCTTCTGAGGTGACTTGTTCTCCTTCTATATAAATAGCATCAGAACTTAAAGGTTCAGTTGGTTCAGGTGGTACGCCACCTTTCCCTGTGATAGTCAAACTACTTGCTCCAGCCACTCCTCTTACATTAGAACAAGCTTGAGTAGATATTGTTTCTAGTTCAACAATATTTTTGGGTAATTCGATTACTCCCTGAGTTAGGTCTACATCTGGAGTGTTAATAGATATATTGCCGTCCAAGCCAAACTCTGAACTAGCATTAATATCATTGGTAAAAGGACTTTGAGGACGTTCTTGAATACCAAAGAGAGCTTCAGTAGTAATATTAATATTTCCACCTTGTCCTTGTGCAGCACTGGCAATAATATCGTTACCATCAAATTGACTGGGGAAAGCAATGATAAATTTAGCATCTATATCGATATTGCCACCGTCAGCATCTTCAAAAGCTTGAGCAGAAATTAAACTGTTGTTCTGTAAGATTAAATTATCATTGATTTTCAAAGTAATATTACCACCTTCACCAAAAGCAGTTGCTGCAGATACTTGAGCGCGATCGCTAATACTCAAGCTTCCAGTTTGAACATTTATACTACCACCTTGACCTTGTGCCTCTGGATCGGCTTCTGCAAATAATCCGCTACCTTCTCCACTGAGTACAATTGAATCAAAAGCTTTAATATTTAAATCTCCCGCATCCCCTTCACCAAAAGTAGAAACTGATATATTTCCCCCATCGGCGACTTTTAAACTTTGAGTCTCAATTAGCAAGCTGCCACCAGTTCCGCTTGCTCCCTCGTTAACATTTGCACTCAAAGTACTAATGTTTTGACGACTACCTTCAAATATATCAGGGTTTTCTATTCCTTCTACTGTCACAGATTCACTAGCTTTGATAATTAAGCTTCCAGCATTACCTACGCCACTAGTAGAAACTGATACTTGACCGCCATCTCTGAGTGTTAATCGTTCTGTTTCAATAGTTAAATTCCCTGCTTCTCCTTCACCTGGACTTTGAAAATCAGGAGCGATAGGAGAATTACTAGCAGTAATGTTAGCAAAGATACCCGTTCTGAAAAAATTTTTGTTTGGTGTTTCAAATACTTCAATGTCAGAGGCACGAATTGTTAAATTTCCCGCATTTCCTAAACCAAAGCTACTAACTGCAACCCTTGCACCATCACTAATCTTTAAAGTTGGAGTTTCAATTGTTAAATTTCCACCGCTGCCCTCTGCATCTGGATTGACTTGAGCAAATAAGCCACTGGGAAAATTGCTCTCTCCTGTCACTTCTACCAAGTTAGTAGCTTTGACTAGCAAATCTCCCGAATTGCCATTACCAAAAGTAGAAGCTCCTATCTGTCCTCCATCTTGAACAAGCAACTCTCCAGTTTCAATAGTTAAATTGCCAGAATTTCCTTGACCTAAAGTAGCTGTCGAAATACGTGCACCATTACCGCTAACATTTAATCTTTCAGAGATAATCTTGAGATTTCCCGCTGTTCCTCTGCCTTCGAGATCAATTGCAGCAAATATTCCATTGTCCAAAAAACTTCCACTAGCGACATCTACGTCAGACCCTAATGTTTCAAAAACTCCTACTTCGGAGGCACGAATAAAAATATTTCCTGAATTACCCACAGCCCTGGAGTTGACTAGATTGCGAATACGGCTGTTAGTGAGGGTAAATGAGTTTGTTGCATTAAGTGTAATATCTCCTGCTTGAGAATCAGTTGAACCCAATCCTGAACCTATCCCTGCATTAAGAGAGCTTCCTCCCAAAATATTTATATTTTGTGCATTAACATTAATACTCCCGCCACCTTCAGCAGTAACATCCACAATTGCGGTATTCTCCAGTCGAATCTCTCCAAAAGAATTTATTGAATCATAATCCAAAACCAAACCTGTTTCAGTCTCACTTATTCCAATTTCCCCAGAACCTCGAACGCTACCAATTTCAATATGACCACCTTTAGCTGTTAAATTTCCATCATCGAGTAAAACATCACCGCCAACTATGGCTAAAGTTTCTCCTGCTGGTACTTGTAAACCCACTGCACCACCAGTTACATTAGTCTCACCATTTGGATTTTGTCCTACAGAAGTATTAACAATATCCCCTGGATTATCGCGAATACCTAAACCAATAGGCGCATTAATTGTTAAAATCGGCGGTTGCAGATCCCCCGCACTAAATGCCACATCATTAGGAAATAAAATACTATCAGCAGTACTTCCTAAAAAAGAACCACCAATATCTAACCTGGCATTCCGCCCAAAAATAATTCCTGCGGGGTTAATCAAAAACAGGTTCGCACTACCATTGGCTCTAATCAAACCATCAATAGACGAAATATTACCGCCAGTTACTCTAGAAAAGATATTTTCAATGGCATCTGCATTATTAAAAAAAGCCGAACCATTTGTCGGTACAGAAAAATCTTGGAAACTATGAAATAAGTTACCACCTGCTCTATCTCCATCATCGATCGTAAAATTGTCTCCATCAGGACTAGTTACTGTGGTTGAGGTAGTCCCATCAGCCGTAACTTCTGCTAGCACAGGCATTGAAGCGAATAAAGAACAGACAAATATTAAAGAGCTCGATCGAATCCAGAGGTTAGTTATCAGTTTCATAAGATGTTTCCTAGAGTACGAAGAGAAATTCTTGTTGTATTATCTGCATAATTGCTTGACAAAAGTAAGTTGCTTTAATTACATATCCCCAGAATTGTGACAATTATTTAAATCCCACCTTCCGTTATATTACATCTTGAAACATAAAAGATGAGTTACAGCCAATTGCCAACTAAAACAAAAGGAGCCCAGTAATAGGGATGGCGATATTGAGATTCGGAGATTTGGAGTAAAGTTAGTTGAGCTTCCCTCAAAGCTTGTGCTTTACTGATTTGGGTGTCTTTGGCTAAATTTTGGTAAAAATAACCCATTAACTCTGCTGTAGCTTCGTCATTGGCAGCCCAAAGAGTAGCGAGAGTACTACGGGCTCCTGCTCTTACGGCTACTCCGGCTAATCCTAAAATTGCCCGATTATCTCCCTCTGCTGTATTACAAGCACTGAGTACTAACAATTCAATCGGGGCTGTATTGCCGAGACTCCTAACTCTAAGTAAGTTATCTAGCTGATTGACATTAATTACTTCATTCCCTTGTTCGTCGCCACTAACCAGAAAAGTACGATCTGAAGTAGAGCTAAATTGACCGTGAGTTGCCAGATGCACTACGGGAAAATCAGTTTCTCTAAGTTTTTGTTGTAATTTATTTTGGGTAAATTCTCGATTGAGTAAAATTTCTGACTCGCCAAATATTGCTTTAATTTGGTTTAATTCGGCTTCTACTTGAGGAATCGGCGGAAAGTCGAACCGAGGAAAATTTTTAGTTACTCCTGCTGCCAAAACTTTGAGGGGTTGACGCTTGAGAGGACGGGGTGCAGTCAATTGCAAACCAGAAGAGAGAGCTACATTATAGTCTTGTTCGATGAGATATTTTTCTCCATCGTAGAGCAGGGACATTGGTATATTACGCAAAGGACCATCTAACACAAAAACTAGGGTTTTAACCTGATTTTCTTTTAAGTCTGTTGCTATAGGTGCAATTAACCAATTGTATAGCTGTTGTGATAGGGGCAGGATATCTTGGGTAAGAGATTCTTGTAAAGTCTGTTGCAATCTCTGTTGCTGTTCTGGGTTACCTCTTGCGCCTCTTACTTCCTCAGCAAAACCAGGATTGTTAAAAACCTGACGGCGTAATTGTTTAATAGTAGCTTGGACTTCTTCGTTTGATACATTAGCTGAGTAGCGACGTAAATCTTGTTCGGGAATAGTAGCAATTACTTCTAATCGATCGCCTAAAATAATTGGGTAGATAACCGCTGCTTGTTTATCTACTTCATCGATAATTACTGGCTCTTCTGCTACTGGAGAACAAGGATCGCGGAAAAAGTTATCTATTTCGGCAATTTGTAAAGATTCGAGGACATCGCGAGCTTTAGTTAATTGCTGAGAACTGGGATCGGATTGAAGTAGTAAGCTGACATATTCTCGGAAAATTGGTTCTACAGGTGTTGTTGCCAAATCGCTTCTGAGAGCTTTAATGGTATTGAAAGAAGTATCATAAGCTGCGATCGCTTTTTGTCTGTCTCCTTGTTTTTCGAGAATTCTACCCAGTTGTCTGTGCCAACGATAGGCAATTTCGGGATATTGAACGGCAGGAGCTAGCTGTAAAGCTTGTTCTGTTAGTCTTCTGGCTTCAGGGTATTGTTGTTTTTGTTCGTAGAGTAAACCTAAATAACCATTGGCTTCTGCTTCTGCGGGAATATTATCGATTTGTTGAGCTTCTTTTATTGCCGTAGCTAAATAAGCAGCAGTCTCGCTGTTGGTAATACCCTGACGAATTAAACTTTGAGCAAAATTGACTTTGGCATAAACTCCCGCCCGACTGGGAGGTAAGTTGTTGAGTTTAGTTTTGATTTTGTTACTTAAAGTGATTATCTGGGGTTGTAGTTCTTGCGCTAGTTGAAATTGTAGGTTAAGAGCACCATTTTTAATTAAACTGAGGAAGTTAGCATCTGTAATATCAATTAGATCGGTCTTAGTACTTAATTCAGTGGTGGCTTGCTGCCAAAATTCCCAAGCATCTAACAAAAGACTGAGATGATTTAATTCTGCTTTTAAGGTATCTAAGTCTGACGGAGAAGTGTTTACTACTTGTTGATAATAATCGATCGCTGGCTGATAAGGAGCTAGGGCTGCTGTAGTAGAACTATCTTGGTTAGCAATGATATTTAAAGCTACTGTTTGAGGAGGAAATTGATTTTGTTGCCGAAGGGCGATCGATCTAGCTGTATTACCCAAACTTAATAAAGCGGATACTTGTTGACTAAGAGAGTTAATTTGTTTGGCTGTATCTAAGCTGAGAGAAAGTAATTCTTCTCCTATTTGCAGATATTCGGTGTGACTAAAATAATCTCCCAGACGTAGTAAACCTCTGGTTTTATTGAGAGAATTCGGTCGATCGAGAATTGGTTGAAAAACAGTTACTAATTCTGTTTGGGAGTCTTCATATATAGGTAACGAAGTTGCCAACTTTTGTTCTAGGGGTAAAACTCGTTCTTTTATTAGTTCGCAGTCATGGTTCTTAAAATCAAAAGCATTGAGAATAGTTTGGCAAGATTGTTCGTACAATCCCAATCCTTGCTGAGCAGTGGCAGTATTGATTAAACTTTCTATACTTGCCTGACTATTGCCCGCAGTACTATAGGCAGCAGCAGCTTCTTGCCAGATTTCGGCTGCCCGATTTAGTTGACCTGCTTCATAGAGTTCTTTTCCTTGTCGAGCTAATTCTGAGGGCTGAACGGTGGTTTTTTGTGCAGATATGGCAGGAAGCCCCAAAGTAGTTAGTATACCCAAACAGAGATAAAAAGTAATTTTAAGCAGATAACGATAAATACGGGGAATAAAATTAAATAACCTGTTCATAGTTTTAAATAATATTATGGTAATTTCCGTATCCGCGAATGGTCATTCGCGGATACAAAATTCAAAAAGGAAAATATTCTATTGAAAAATAAATACCATTTTCTTGTGCTGTTCTCTCCCTTGAATCTACTTCTATGAGGGGAATACCATAGTCTAAACGAGCGCGGAGACGATCGCTCAAGGCTAATTGTATACCTGCACCAACAGAAACTAGGGTATCTTCTTCTTGTTGTTGTGCAGAATCTCCCCAAACCGTGCCAAAATCGACAAAGGGAATTAGAGAAAAAGAGTTTTGGTTATTCGACCAACGATAGAGAGGAATTCTCACTTCTGCCGAGACAAAAATCCCCTGGTCGCCTAAAAGCACATCTTGACGATAACCCCTTACACTATTAATTCCGCCAATACTAAACTGTTCTAAGGGAACGAGGTCGCTAGTAGAGAGTTGTATATCGGCTCGAAACAATAAATTAATATCCGACTCAGAATCCAATCTCTGTAGCCATTGAAATTGACCGCGCCAGGCAAAAAAGCTACTATCTGGTGCATCTTCATTAATTGTGGCATCAAACAAGTCTACCCCGACACTAAATTGCGATCGCGCTGCGAAGACATTTTCTCTGGTTCGTTTTGTCCAGTCTTGAAAGAAGCGGAATACAGATATACGAGTTTCTCCGTTAGCATCAGCACCAGGAGACAAATCGCTCGGCTCATCGCCAATGGTAATTTTGTTACTCTGACGAGAAAATTCTAACCCCAGAGCTACTTCTTGTGTAGATTGGTCATTAGCGGTGAGGAGAATCGGTTGTCTTAGGGTAAATTGATATTGATCTGTTTCCGATTCGATGTCTATACTATCAAAAGGTTCCTCCACAATATCGCTATCTACATAACGATATTTAAAGCCTATAGTCCCATTACTGGCATTAAAGGGGATAGTGTAACTCGTCTCGATATCATTACTACCATCGGTATTTTTGTAAATAGTACTAAATCGATCTCCGAAACCGAGTAAATTATTGTGGTTTAGTTCTAAACCCCGTTGAAAAGTACCTACACTGGGAGGACGGCTATTATTGGCAAAAATAACCGGACGGAAAGCATTAGCTTGATTTACTTCTACCTCTAGCGACCAGCGATCGCGACTAACGCCTATTGCTAATTCTGCGGTAAGATTCTCGATTAAAGGGTCTAACTGTAATAATTGTAGGGCTTCTTGTAATTTCTGGATATTAAAAGGTTTACCTGTGGCTTTTTCGAGGCGAGAACGGATATAATCTTCATTTAGTCTGCCGTTAACAGTTACCTCTATATCTTCTAAGCTACCTTCAATAATATTGACCCTGACCACTCCATCCTGAATTTTTTGTAAGGGAATTACTGCCCCGGAATTGATATAGCCATTATCTGTATATAGTTTAGTCAAGACCGTTTCTACTTGGAGTAACTCGGTAAAAGTAAGCGGGCGATCGACATAATCTTGTAAGACTGCTTTTAATTCTTCGTCACTAAATACGGTACTGCCTTCTACCTGAAACTTTTCTACTCTAAATGTACCGATTAACTCTTCCGGTCGTTCGCTAGGTAGAGGTGGTGGAGGTTCTTCTAATAAATCTTCTAAAGATGGTAATGTATCTAATTGCGGTGATGGTGGTGTTGGTTCGACAGGGCGAAATGGCGGTAAAGAATCAATATCTGTATCGGGAGAAATATCTCCAGGGGTATTTTGAGCCAGCAGGAACTCCGATTTTGTACCTGCATAACCTGGTAACTTACTCAATAGTAAAATTACCACTGAAAGGAAGGTTTTCAAATAAATATCTTTTAATATTGCTCGCCAAGATTGCTTCATTATATGTAGACCAACAATTGTTAGGGAAAAAATGACGTTGCTGAATTGAAGTATGAATTTATTTTTATTATTTGAGTAACGCCCCCTAAATCCCCCAAACTTGGGGGACTTTTAATTATCTTTCTCCCATACTCGCGCGTTCCCTTGCTAGGGCAGCATTCCCTTGCTCGGTCGGCTACCCAGTGCGGATTATAAATTCCGCGGGTTCCGACCGCTTACGCCGACGCGGGGTCTGCCCTCTTGCGTCGGCGCGGTGAAGCAGCGCGGTCTTGGGGGTTTCCCCCATGAGCGACTGCTGAACCCGAAGGGGGTCGCTCGCCAGAATTGGGGGTTGGGGGGCAAAATCATATCTATCATCAGCAACACCGAAAAAATTATTAGAAGTCAGGAAGTCAGACGTAGGGACGGTTCGCGAACCGCCCTTACCTGGTAGGTATTAGAGATTACACTTAGCCTTAGAATGAGCAGAACGATGACCACTATTGGGCGTTGGATAAGCAGTTAAAATCACATCCCCATTTTCGAGGATGATTGCACCCCGCGCGGGAATAATATCATCAATAGACAAAGGTTCGCTACTTTCTACTAAAGTGACAATGTCCCGCTTCTCTTCTTTTTCCTTGTCGGTTATATCTGCCTGAAATTTTTTCTCGACTGCTTGCTTCTGTCTGAGAATTAACAGATTCTCCTTCGATATAAATATTATCGCTACTAATAGGCGCAGTAGGTAAAGGAGGAACACCACCCTTACCACTAACTATTAAATTACTACCTCCTCTCGCTATTCCCTCTGCCGAACAACCTTGGGCGACGATTTGTTCTAGGGCAATAACATTTTGAGGCGTTTCTATTACTCCTTTACTTATATCTACATCAGGAGTATTGATAATCACTTCTCCATCTACACCACCACTGGCATCGATATCGTTGGTAACGGGATTTTGGGGACGTACTTCGATACCAAAAATACCTTCTGCATCAATAACAATCCTACCTCCTGTACCTTGTTGCCCCGCACTGGCAAGAATATCGCTATTTCGATCGGGAGTAGCAATAATAAAATCGGTAATTAATCCTTTCTGTTAGTTTAGTCATATTTTTACTCCTAATTAAAGTTGATTCATGTTTAACAATTCACAATAGTCACCAACACTATTAGTCAAAAATAATCTTGGCAACATTTACCTATTTCACACAATAAATAGATTTAATTTTGTTATTTTTGTAGCTCGATCTAAATCAAAAAATCCGCACATCACACTATAATCGGGAGATAAAACTTACAAAATATCTCCCTACTTATCGAGAAAAAATAATCGACAAGTAAAAACAATTGCTCGAAATAATAGATAAAAACTCCTGCATAAAGCCTAAATGCAGAAAACTTGCTGTTAATACAATTAGAAGAAGAAAGGCAAATGTATATTTAGATACATTTAGTATTATATTGTTGTCAATAATAACAATATCACTAAAATTCATACTATAAATGTTAAGAAAAAGATAATTGTAAAAAAACTTGACATAATACTTTTAATTAAGTATTAATACTCGGAGTTAGGTCTTGGTTAAAAACAAAAGCGATCGCTTTGGAAGAGGAAGAGATCGAGGCTCGATCGCTGTTCTTTTTTCTGATAAACTGAAATTTCGATCGAAGTAGATACAATTTGTATATACAATATAGATATGCAATTTGAATGGGATGAGAGTAAAAACGCAGCCAACCTTAAAAAACACGGAATTAGCTTTGAAGAAGCGAAACTTATTTTTGACAATGTTGTCTTTACCAGTATTGACGATCGCTTTGATTACGAAGAAATTAGAGAGATAAGTATTGGTGCGATAGAAAGTTTAGTAGTAGTGACGGTTGTCCATACAGATCGAGGAGAAGTAACCCGTATCATCTCAGCCAGAAAAGCCACCAAAAAAGAAAGGAAAAAATACTATGAGTATCTCGCCAAAACGACTAGAAGAACTTAAAGCAATTTCAGAAGAAGATATCGATACTTCAGATATTCCAGAACTTGATGAAAACTTCTGGTCAAAAGCACAAGTAGTAATCCCTGAATCGAAAAAAGCAATATCTTTAAGAGTCGATCGTGATGTTCTTGAGTGGTTTCAAAATCAAGGTAAGGGATATCAATCTCTAATGAACTCAGTACTTCGTTCCTACATGAAATATCAACTCAAACAAGGCGATCGAGAATCAAAAAATATTTCTTGAAGCAAGAATAGCGATCGCCCAAAAGATAAAAATAATACTGACGGGAGTGCGATCGTATAAAAAATGAGCGAACGGTGAGGAGAATAATTGTGCAAAGCTTACTGGCAAATGGGAAGCCGTCAGTTTACTGACGGAGTAAGTCACTGAAGGGCTACGCAGCTAAAATTTGTGCTGTAGTGAGTTTCAATTCAGGAAAAGTTTGAGATCTGATTGGTTCTTGCCCTTGATAAGCCTTGGATTGATAAACTCCTTTATCATCAAGAAGATAAACAAAAACAGTGGGAATTTTGGGCTTACCTAAATAACTTCTACTAGCTATAGCCAGGTAATCTACAATCCAGTATTCAGGAATAGCTAGACGTTGATATTCATCCAACTTATCTACATAGTCATCTTCCCAATTAGTAGATACTACTTCAACAGCTATTTGTAAGGGTTCAAATAATGCGGAATATGCAGAAGGATTAGCATCCCAAATTTGACGGTCAATCACGCTGACATCAGGATTACGTCCTTGTTCAATACCATCTTTAGTTTCAGTTGCGATCGTAATTCTGCCAGAGACCCAATAATTTTGTTGAAGACGCTTAACTTCAGCTTTAAAACTATCAGCAATAAACTCCGCTATAGTTTCATGTCTTCTAGTAGCAAGTATTCTCATAACCTCTCCATCGACTAATTCGTAGCGTCCTTCTTCATCAGGGAGTTGTTGGACAAATTGCGCTAAGGTAAGTTTTTGTTGTGGCTGATTAGTAGTGAGAGTCATGGCAAGTTTTCCTCAACATAATTTGTAGTTATTACTATAAATATTTTCCCAAGAAAATAGGCGATTTATTGGTAAATCTCAGCATTTTATAACCACATTCTGCTAATTTAGCCGTTCTAGAGCATCGGTCAAGTATTTATTATTGACAAATATTGCATCTTGTGAATAACCAGAAAAGCTTTGGCAAGGGCGAAGCATTCGGATAAAATCTTGTGCGATCGCCATAAATCATTGCCCGAATGCTTC
>JASJDJ010000021.1 GCA_030065635.1 Xenococcaceae cyanobacterium MO_188.B32 | reverse complement strand
GGCACATCGGGATTGTAGCGGGATAACTCAAATAAAGTTAATGCCCCTGCCCAAAGAACAATCAAACCAGCATGGGCTATATGCGCCCCCAGTAACTTTCCAGACAAGTCCACAAAACGGGCATTACCAGCCCACCAACCCACATCAGGAATTTTATTTCTATTCGGACTATCAGCTATTACTGCCGTCATATTTTTACCTCGTTATTTATTCTGTGTTGCTCAATTAGCTATTAGCTATTAGCTATTAGCCCTTCGGGTTCAGCAGTCGCTCATGGGGGAGACCCCCAAGACCGCGCTGCTTCACAATTAGCAATTAGCAATTAGCTAACTAAAAATTGGGTTCGGGTGGAATCAAACTTGCCTCCACTCGCCCCTTACCAAAATCAAAGCCTGCTGCCCGCAAAGCATGGAAAATATGACCCTGAAGGAAGAAAAAAGCTAGCCAAAAGTGGGCATTGGCTAGCCAAGTACGCGACGAAAGTAAATCTGTATTCTCTGAAGAGAAATAGGGAAAGATATCTAATTTAATTGCTAAAGACGAGCCATAAAAGACTTCTGGGTAAACCGTAGTGTTAACCGCACAGAAATAAGCAGCGATAAATCCCATCAAAGCCAATGCCCCTAAACTGTAAGCAAGATAAGCTTCTCCCGACCAAACAAATAAATTTCTTGTCCAGCTAAAAGGTTTGGTAGCAATATGCCAAAATCCACCAGCAATGAGAATTGCACCTATCCAAATATGACCGCCAATTACATCTTCTAAATTATCTACACCAGCAATCCAATTTTTGCCTACCCCACCAAAAAGATAGCCAAAAATTATGCCAGGGTTGAGAGTGGGATTACTCACAATCCGCACATTCTCTACTGCTGAATCGTATAAACCACCAAAGAACATAGCTTTAGCTACTAGTAAAAAAGCTCCCAATCCTAGCAGAATCAAGTGAATTCCGATGATAGTGGTCATTTTGTTGGTATCGCGCCAATCGTAGCTAAAGAAAGAGAACTTATTTTCTAAATAGGCAACACCAAATAAACTGTGATAAATACCTCCAAAACCGAGAAAAGCCGAAGAAATAAGATGCAATACTCCCACAACAAAGTAAGGATAAGTACTGATTATCTCTCCTCCTGCACCTACACCCCAACCCAAACTAGCTAAATGGGGAAGTAAGATTAAACCCTGCTCGTACATAGGTTGAGTTATATCGAAGCGAGATAATTCAAATAAAGTTATTGCTCCTGCCCAAAAGACAATTAAGCCTCCATGAGCTACGTGTGCCCCCAATAGCTTACCAGACATATCTTTTAAGCGGGCATTCCCAGACCACCAAGGAATACCCGTAGATTCTGTTATCCCTTGAGGGCGATCGGTTATGGTTGTCACAATGACAAACCTCCTTTGCAGTTAATTGGCAGTTAATTGAGAATTAACATCAATAATTTTTTCGTTTAGCTTACAGTAAAAAAGAACTTATTGCGAGTCTTTAGCTTTTAAATTAAGAAAAATAATCTATGGTCGTCGGAGCTACAAGTAAAATTAATAGACCTGATTACTGAAATCCTAACCTCTCTTCAGCAAGATTTGAGTCTTTTGTCTGGCAATATACAAATGAATTCGTCTATTTTACCGAAGTGCCCTTAGGGAATTTTGCTTAACATTTGTTTAAAAAAAACTTGACTCTTATTGTCAATAAGGCACAATGGGTTTGTTGCCGACTTATTGAGAATAGTTAGTAAGTAAATCTTAAAAACTATCAGGAGGTTTTACTTTGCAAGCCTACGACAATCCAAAAGTCAAGTATGATTGGTGGGCGGGCAATGCCCGTTTTGCCAAGTTATCTGGCTTATTTATTGCTGCTCATGTAGCCCAGGCAGCCTTAATAGTTTTTTGGGCTGGAGCATTTACCTTTTTCGAGCTTTCTAAATTTGACCCCAGTTTACCGATGGGGGAACAAGGTTTAATTCTCTTACCCCACTTAGCTACTCTCGGTTTAGGTGTGGGAGAAGGTGGACAAATAGTCGATACCTATCCCATGTTTGTCGTTGGGGCAGTACATTTGATTTCTTCGGCCGTCCTTGGTGCAGGAGCACTTTTCCATACTTTCAAAGCTCCCAGCGATCTAAAAGAAACTTCCGGACAAGCTCGTAAATTCCATTTCGAGTGGGACGACCCCCAGCAACTCGGTTTAATTCTCGGTCATCATTTACTATTTCTGGGTGCTGGTGCTTTACTCTTAGTAGCTAAAGCCATGTTTTGGGGTGGATTGTATGACGCCAACATTGAAGATGTGAGAGTCGTCACCGACCCTACTTTGAATCCTTTAACTATTTACGGATATCAAACTCATTTTGCTTCTGTAGATAATCTCGAAGATTTAGTTGGCGGTCATGTTTATGTGGGTATTTTACTGATTGCTGGTGGCATCTGGCATATCATTACTCCTCCTCTGGACTGGGCGAAGAAAGCATTAATCTTTTCTGGGGAAGCCATTCTCTCTTATTCTTTAGGTGGAATTGCTTTAGCTGCTTTTGTTGCTTCCTACTTCTGTGCAGTTAACACTTTGGCTTATCCAGTAGAATTCTACGGACAGGTACTAGAAGTTAAGTTGGGAGTAGTACCCTATTTCACCGATACGGTAGATTTAGGCGTAGGCAATCACACAGCCCGTTGTTGGTTAGCCAATGCTCACTTCTTTTTAGGCTTTTTCTTTTTACAAGGTCATTTATGGCACGCCCTCAGAGCCATTGGTTTCGACTTCCGTCGAGTTACTCAAGCTTTGGACAATGCAGGAACTCCCCAAGCAGGTCAGCCAGTGGTCGGCAAGCCACAAGCTGCTGCTGAATAGGGAACCTACATTGTTTAATCGTGTTCTCTCTCTCTTTTAGCTTAGTGCAAAGTGGACATTGCATTAAGCTTACTTTTTATTTCGGTCAGCTTCGCTGCCTCGCTCCGCGAGCTCGCAAATATTCAGGAAAATTCTTATGACAGCAACAACACCAACAAATACGACACAACAAGACTGGAGTTGGTTATCTGGTAATGCTCGGTTAATCGATTTATCCGGTCAACTTTTGGGGGCACACATAGCCCATGCCGGTTTGATTATGTTTTGGGCGGGTTCAATTACACTCTTAGAAGTGACTCGCTTTACTCCTGGCGTACCGATGTACGACCAGAATCTACTTTTGATTCCCAATCTCGCCCGTATGGGTTGGGGTATCGGTGCAGGAGGAGAAGTAGTTAGTACTTATCCCTATTTTGTAATTGGCATTTTGCATTTAGTAGCCTCGGCTGTATTGGGCGCGGGGGGACTATTTCATGTTTTTCGAGGCCCTGCCGTATTAAAAGACGGAGAAGGACGCGCTCCTAAATTCCATTATGAATGGGACGATCCTAAAAAGCTGGGTTTTATTTTAGGTCATCATTTAATCTTCCTTGGGGTAGCAGCATTACTGTTTGTCGGTAAAGCTACTTTATGGGGTGGTATTTATGACCCTGCCATTGAAGATGTTCGGATCATTGCCAATCCTACTATCAGTCCTTTTACTATCTTTGGCTATGTCTTTGGTTTTGACCACGGCAGTTGGAATCCTTTGGGAATGGCAGCGGTAAACAATCTAGAAGATGTAATTGGCGGTCATATCTGGATTGGTTTAATGTGCGTTGTTGGCGGTGCGTGGCATATTACTACCGAACCTTTAAGCTGGGCAAAAAAAGCTTTTACTTATAATGGGCACGCTATTCTTTCCTATAGTTTGGCTGGTGTAGCGTTAATGGCTTTTACCTCTGGTTATTTTGTCGCTTTTAACGATTTAGTTTATCCTGATGTATTCTATGGTGCGGATTTAACTGAGTTTGCAGTAGTTCAGTTTGGTTTGTGTGCTACTTTTTTGGGTGGTCATATCTGGCACGCTATTAAAGCTAAGTCTGACGGCAAGACTTTAGAAGAAAAAGATAAGTTTTCGGCAATTATGACTGGATTTTTGGTACTGGCTGTAGTTGTAATTAGTTTAGTTTTACTTGCTGCTAAACCTTAAATACTGATTAAGATAAAGTCCCACGCATAAATAAATGACGTGGGATTACTTTAACCTCGTGTTATTTAGAATCATCGTCTAGTTAACTTTCCTCAATTTCCTCGACACAAAGAGCATTAGCTTCCGATTTTGAGAGTTTAATAATTCTTTCTGCTAACAAAATTTCTACAGCACCCTCCTCGCAAGTAGTGCAAAGAACTATAAACTTTGTTTCAGGCTTTAAGCCCATTTTTATTAACTTGCCAATAAAGCCTCCATAAGCTCGATCATAGCCAACTACGATACCAACAGAACCCACTTCTAGTTCGTGTATTTGTGTCCGAATTGTCATGTTTTATTTGTTTCTTGTTTAGATAAAGTAGCTATGTAGTTCTTGAGCAAAGGTATATGTGTTATGGGGTTTATCTCCAGCACTAACTACTAAAATTTGCACTTAGCTATTATTTCTTATCTCGATCGCAATTTCAAGCTATTGCGAAATATTTTAAATAATTTTTAGAATTTATTTGCTGTATTTTCAGTATTTTGGCGAACTTAGAAACTATGTTGAATAAACTAGTTTGAGAAAATTACTAGTTTTTAGCCTAATAATCGGGAAATATCTCAATTAAATAAGATAAATTATCAATTAGATTTGTTGTCCAAACACTGACCCAATTGACTCAGATTAAGGGCATGACCCCCAGTAACTAAATATACTGATGATGCGACACTACCAATTTGTCTGATTAAATTACCCAGGCGGTCGCGAAATATTCGTCCCGATTTATAAGCAGGAATTACTCCCCAACCCGTTTCTTCCGCAACTAAAATTACATCTGCACTAGTTGTTTGCAAACTAGCAAGTAAGCCATTTTGAATTTCTTGCCAAGAATCTGCCTCTCGATCGAGTAAATTAGCTACCCATGACCCTAAAGAATCTACAAGTAGACAATTAGAAGCTATAGTGTTACTAATAGTTTGAGCCAATTGTTTTGGTACACATAAAGTTTGCCAATGGGAAGGTCTTCTCTGTTGATGGAGTGCAATTCTATTGAGCCATTCTCGGTCTGTAGAATCTGCTATGGCAGTAGCTATATAAATAACTGATTTATTCGTTTTTGTAGCTAAATTTTCTGCCCACTCACTTTTTCCCGACCGCGCTGCCCCCGTGACTAGGATAATTTGTTTAGACTCAGACTCGATTCGATCCATAAAAATCATAAAATAAATAATATCTCGATTTTGTTCTTTTTTAGAGTCGATGTTAACGTTATTTAGGATGATGTATCTCAATTAATCTTTTAGGTTTTTGACTTAAATCATACATATATCAATTATGGCTACATGAGCATAATGTCTACACAGAACAGAATTCCAGTCTCAGTACTAATTCCTGCTAAAAACGAAGAATTAAATCTGCCAGCCTGTCTCGAAAGTGTTGCTAGGGCTGATGAAATTATTATGGTCGATTCTCAAAGTGAAGACCGCTCGATAGAAATTGCCGAAAGCTATGGAGCAAAAGTTGTTCAGTTTCATTTTAATGGTCGCTGGCCTAAGAAAAAGAATTGGTCTTTAGAAAATTTACCTTTTCGTAACGACTGGGTCTTAATTGTGGATTGTGATGAAAGAATTACCCCCCAATTGTGGGATGAAATTGCTATGGCGATCGCCAATCCTGAATATGATGGTTATTATCTCAATCGCAAGGTATTTTTTCTAGGCAAATGGATTCGTTATGGAGGTAAATATCCCGATTGGAATTTGCGCTTGTTTAAACACCAATTAGGTCGTTATGAAAACCTCCAGACGGAAGATATTCCCAATACAGGAGATAATGAAGTTCACGAACACGTTATCTTGCAAGGACAAGTAGGCTATCTGAAGGAAGATATGCTCCATATTGACTTTAGAGATATTTATCAGTGGTTAGCCAGACACAATCGCTATTCTAATTGGGAAGCTCGTGTTTATTACAATCTGCTTTCAGGAGAAGACAATAGCACCACTATTAAAGCTAATTTATTTGGTGACGCAGTTCAAAGAAAACGTTTCCTTAAAAAAATCTGGGTCAGATTACCTTTTAAACCAATACTAAGATTTATTCTGTTTTATTTTATTCGTCTCGGTTTTTTGGACGGTATTCCAGGATATATTTATGCTCGTCTATTAAGTCAGTATGAATATCAAATTGGAGTCAAACTATACGAACTACGTGAATTTGGAGGTCAATTAAATCAGAGTAAACAGCCAGTTAAAACTCCAAATCCCGTATCGGAAACGGTGAAATTGTAAGGGATTACAGAATTCGGCAGAATTCACCGAGTCAGGCAGAAGCCCGCTCAAAAATATCTATTGTTTACTTTTGCAGCTAACAGTTAACTTAAGCTGATAGCTAATAGCTGAGAACTATTGAATTTGAAGAATATTCTCTATTGAATTTGAAGAATATTCTCTTCATTAGTTAATAAGTAACAGCATAGAAAAAAAATCACAAGCAACAAATACTGCAAATATTAAATGACAACGGAAATTGATAAAGTTGTTGAATCTACCTCGATTTTTGCTCATAAACCATTAGTAGATTTAAGTAAATACACTCAGTCTAATTTCGATCGAGGAAGACCAAATTGGTTTATTCTAGTCTGGTGGCTGGTACAAGCGATCGCTTTTCCTTTGAGCCTACATAATTTTAATTTTTTTCGTTGCTGGCTACTCCGTTTATTTGGCGCAAAAATAGGTAAAAAGGTAGTAATTCGTCCTACTGCTCGTTTTACCTACCCTTGGAAAGTAGAAATTGGCGATTATAGTTGGATTGGGGATAATGTTGTTTTTTATAGTATCGATCGTATTCAAATCGGTTCTCACTGTGTGATTTCCCAAAAATCTTATCTTTGTACTGCCAGCCATGACTTTCAAGATGAAGCCTTCAGCTTAATTACCGCTCCTATTAAAATTGGGAATGGGGCTTGGGTAGCAACAGATTGTTTTATTGCTCCAGGAATTATGATTGGAGATAATGCAGTAATTGGGGCTAGAAGTAGTGTTTTTCGGGATATTCCCAATCAACAAGTAGCTTGGGGTAGTCCTTGCATTCCTAAGTATGAAAGAGAAATGAAAAAAAGCTTTACCTAAATCGGCGTTGCCGATCTAAACTGGAATTTAGTCTAAACTCCAGTAATTTTAAAAATTAAATTTAATTTGGGCGCAAGCCTTGCGCCCCTAAGGGTTTACGATGCAGTTGCTAATAACCCACTATGTCTTAATAATGGCTCGGTTTGAGGTTCCCGTCCTCGGAATTGTTTGAATACTTCCATAGGATGTAAACTACCACCTAAAGATAGGATAGTGTTGCGATATTTTTTACCTACAGTAGCAATGGCAGATTCATTTTCTAAGCCTACCTCTTCAAACGCTGCAAACGCATCTGCACTTAAGACTTCCGCCCATTTATAACTGTAGTAACCTGCTGCATAACCCCCAGCAAAAATATGTCCAAAAGAACACAAGAAATTGTCTTCAGGTAAGGGTTTTAAAACAGTAGTATTTTCCGCAATTCGATCGCGCACATCATTGGGAGTTTCTTCTCCGCCCGGTTGATAGCGATGATGTAGTTCGATATCTACTAAGCCGAAGTGTAACTGACGCAGCATTGCCGAACCACTCATATAGTTCTTGGCAGCCAGAAGTTTTTGATAATATTCTTCGGGTAAAGTCTCGCCAGTTTCGTAGTGTTTTGCCATACCGAAAAGGGTAGGGCGATCGTAACACCAGTTTTCCATAAATTGACTTGGTAATTCAACCGCATCCCATTCGACATTATTTATACCGGCTGCACCTACGTAATCTACATTAGTGAGCATATGCTGTAAACCATGACCGAATTCGTGGAAGAGAGTATTTACTTCCATAAAAGTCATTAAACTGGGCTTATCGCCTACAGGTGGGGTTTGATTGCAAATTAAATAAGCGACAGGCAAACGAATAGTAGTTTTATCCTCAACAGTCATTTTTGCCCTACCAATGCAGTCATTCATCCAAGCACCACCGCGTTTTTCCGCAGGACGAGAATAAGGATCTAAATAGAAGTGGGCGATCGCATCTCCTTGTTCGTTGTTAATCTGGAAGTAGCGTACATCTTCATGCCATACTGGTGCTTGTCCATCAGCAGGAGTAATAGTCACCCCGAAGAGACGCTTGGCTAAACCGAATAAACCGTCTAAAACTTGAGGTAAAGGAAAATAGGGGCGTAATTCTTCTTCGTTAAACTCGAATTTAGCTTCTTTTTGTTTTTCTGCCCAGTAAGTAGTATCCCAATGTTTGAGATCGTCTTTACCAGCAAAAGCTTTTAATTCTTCAAATTCTTCGATCGCAGCATCATAAGCAGCAACTCGCAATTCTTTCGACAGTTTTTCTACTGCTTCTACACTAGGAGCCATTTTACGAGCTAAACTGAGTTCGGCAAAAGTATCAAAACCAAGGATATTCGCTTTTTCCCTTCTTAACTCTAAAATGCGATCGATATTAGCTTTATTATTTAATTCACCATCAGAAGCGCGAGAGATGAAAGCCTTGTAGAGTTTTTCCCGTAACTCGCTACTGGTTGCATATTTCATAAAAGGGATATAGCTAGGATAATCCAAAGTAACCACCCAAGGACCATTTTCAGGGGTAGCATCTTCTTCTCCCTCAGCCTTAGCAGTTTGCGCCATTAAACTTAAAGCACTGTCGGGTAAACCATCTACAGCTTGTTTATCAGTTAATTTTAATTTAAAAGCTTTAGTGGCATCGAGAACATTATTAGAAAACTTAGTGGAAAGTTCTGCTAACTCTAACTGTATCTGGTTAAATCTCTCTTTAGTTTCTCCTTCTAAACCAACTCCAGACAGTTCAAAATCTCTAAGGGAAGATTCGATAATGCGCTGTTGTGCTGGTTCAAATGTATCCCAGTCTGCACTATGACGCAACTCTTTAAAAGCTTCGTAAAGAGGCTTGCTTTGAGAAACTTTGTTGTAAAATTTCACCACCTCTGGTTGGATTTTTTCGTAGGCTTCCCGAAGTTCGGGACTATTTTTTACACCCATCAAATGTCCGACCATACCCCAACTCCAGCCTAATTTCTCTTCCATTGTTGTCAGGGGTTCGACTAAACCTTCCCAAGTCGGGGTTACATCCTTTTCGAGATTAGTTAAATCTGTTTCTAATTGCTTCAGTAGTTCTGTCATGGCGGGAACTACATGAGATGGTTCGATTTTATCAAAGGGAGGTAAGCCTTTTCCGATTAATAAGGGATTTTCTGTAATGGTTGCGTTCGTCATAAATGAGATATTGCAGATAAATAGTTATATCTCTTTACCGTAACGCGATCTTAAGGGATGAGACAGTCAAGGTGATGTTGGGATAACCGAAACTAAGCACATATTGACAGCATCAAGGAATAAATAATCGACCTACTCCTTTGTAGTTCTCAATATCGAGGACTATCTCAATCATACAATCTACACATCTTTCTCGATAATTAAACTCATCAAGACGTTTGATATCACTAATAGTCACAACAGGTAATGAAGATACTGTGTTTTCTTCTCTTATTATTTGCTCTAATGAGTCTTTTCCTTTCATGTTGCGGTTAGCTGTCAAGATTATCATCTGGTTTGATTCGGCAAAACACCATAAAATGCGATCGCTGATATCCATAGATAACCCAGCTTCTTTAAAAGTAACAAAATGAATAGTCAGAAGCTCAAACCAACCATTTTTAGCTATGATACCGAGAAATACAGGAGCATATCCGTCAAGATTGTAATCAACCAAGAAGTTCATAAAATGGTACTTATATGTCTGGCTTTTTGTTCTTCGAGTTTTTTCCAGAGTTCTTCTTGTTCGGGTTGGCGAGGTGTTTTGGTAATGCGAGCAAAATGTTCTTGGTTACGTTCTTCCCAATACTGACGGATTTCTTCTCTAGTTTTTAGAACTTCTTGATATTCAATTTCTACCTCAGAGCGATTGGCTTCAATATAAAATAAAGCAGCATTAATTTGTCGATCTGTGAGGTTAAATTTATCGCGAATCAGCCTTGGTGGATATTCAACTTTGAGAAAATCCATCACATCATAAAGGGTAATTCGAGTTCCTGAAATGGTTAATCCCCTCTCTGTACGAATAATTTCTGACTGTTTGTTTGAAACATTAGCCATATTTATTACTTGTCGATAATTTACATTTATCTAAATATATAGTAACTACTAACCTACTCTTAATGCCATTCTTAGAGGAATTAGTGAACATCATAAATTAAGCCGTAATAAATTGATAGAAATTTTGTTTGGATAAATTAAATTAATTAATGCAATTGTCTTCAATAACTGCTCGAATAATCATTAGTTTTATGAATTTTATTTATAAGAGAAATGACATTTAATAACTGTAGCTTGAAAAGATTAGAGAGGCGCGAGCGTTCCGAAAAAATGGCTCTCCGCTTCGGCGATTAAAACACTAATATACTTGTATTTTTATAAGCTATTAATAAATTCTTCTTTTTAAGCTTTTTTTGTAATTGTAACCTGGAAGTATTAGCAAGGCGCGATCGCGCTAGTCTAAACAAAATCAATTAGATATTTCTTTATTTTGTAGCTTTTTAAGAATTGCTGCTTGGATTTTCTCATCAAAATTAGAATCGTTAGGATTAGCAATAACTTCTCTAGGATTTTGATTAAGACGGTCTAAATATGCTTGAAGCGCAGACTTATTATTACGATGCTTAAGAAAATACTGTTTTAATTCAGCATCAGTCATATTTTCATAATTTATTTGACTCACTAAATTACCTCCCCATTTAGCTTAATTTGAAATTCAAGTTCTTCTTCATATCCAGCTAAAATATATAAGTTTTTTGTTCTTCGATCTATACAGATTAAGTGGATGGGTTGAAGCATCGTAAATGTAAGTTGATAGCTAACACGATATAAACTTTGTAGTTGTTCGACAGTGGGCATTCCCATATTTATTTTAACTACTATGATTTAGTGTAGCTTGTCAGAATTGGCAAGGCGCGATCGCTTTTCTACAATAATTGGCAAAATTCTTGAATTGTCATTAGTTCTGTTATTGTCGAGCTCGATCGACTTCAGAAGTGACTATATGTTCTAGTAAACCCTCACAACTATCTAATAGTAAATCGATAACTTTATCGAAACCTTCTTGACCGCCATAATAGGGATCGGGTACTTCTTTTTCCGAGTGATTGTTAGCAAAATTACAAATTAAAGTAACTTTATCTTCATATTTACCTTCGCGATCGAGATAAAGAATATCACGATAATTTTCTCGATCCATAGCTAAAATAAGATCGAAATTAACTAGATCGGATACTTGTAATTTGCGAGCATTACCTTTAAGTTGTATGCCCCTTTTAGCTGCTGCTGCACTCATACGACGGTCTGGAGGGGCACCGATATGATAACTAGATGTTCCTGCTGAATCACAAATAATTTTGTCTTCTAAACCAGCTTCTTTAATTAAATGATTCATGATATTCTCTGCTGATGGAGAACGACAGATATTACCCAGACAAACGAATAATAATTTGTAAGCCATAAAAAATTAAAAATTCTTAAATTTTTTAGTTACACTCAACTTTAAGTAGTCAGAGTCAATGTATCACAGAGTTGAGAAGCATCAAATCTTTTTCTCTTAATATATATCAATTACTATTTATAATATGTAGCCCAAAGCAATCTATGTTTAAATCTCGTCCTCGTGAACGTCTTATTTTTTCTAAGCGCAAGCCCAGACGCTATCGGCAATTTTCCCCATTGTCGCTAATTGTATCTTTTTCCTTATTTTTACTTGTTATTGAGCTATTAACTCGCATTTTTCTCGATCTTTCGGATTCAAAAGGAGAATTGAAGCAAACTTTAGCTGAACCCGATCTAATTTCCGCATATCAACTTAACTTTGTCAATGAAGACGAACAACCCTACGAAAATTTAGACCAGAGAGAAAACCTTCTTGCTCGACGTAGCTTATCTGTAGGTTATCAATTAGTGGGCGGACAAAAAAATGAATATTGGCAAATTAACGAACAGGGTTTTCGCGATAGCGAGCCTCTTCCTTTGGCTAAACCTGCTGATGAGATTAGAATTTTTCTCTTAGGGAACTCTACTGCTTTTGGTTATGGCAACAGTAGTAACGAGGCTACCATTAGCGAACTATTAGAAGCAAGATTGGCACAACGTTTAGCAAAACAAAAAAGCTCTCCTAATCTTTATCGTCCCAATGTTCTCCCCTATAACGAGGACAATGTTAAAAAAGCTTTGGCTAAATACCCCAAGTTAAAATCGGGGAAATATCGAGTTATTAATGCTGGTGTTCCAGGCTATGCTTCTGGTAATGAATTGGCACAAGTAGCCCTGTCGGTTTTACCCTACAAACCCGATTTAATCATCGTTCTTGATGGCTATCCCGATTTAATGCTCGATAGTGAGTCAAAAGCTACAGAAATTCCTCAGTTAGATGGGTCGATCGGCAATAATACTCCAGGGTTTAAAGGATATGTAAGTCAATTAATTCAACCGTTGCGAAACTATAGTCATGTAGTCAGAATAATTCAAGATAATGTGCTTACATCCCAATCTGAGGAAGATAGGGAAACTTTTTTGTTGGAGGAACAACTAGATAATCTCGATCGATATTTACCAGAAGATGAGACAGAATTAGAACGTCGTGTAGAGCGTTATTTGCAACATCATAAACAAATAGTTAGTTTATCGGCAGGGGCGCGTATCCCTTTAATTATTGCCAACCAACCCGAATTTACTGGTCGCGATGCTAGTAAATTATCAGAAGCAGAAGGCGCGATCGCTACACAATTGGGTAGAGACTATTTGCAAAAAGTAAAAGATAGTTATCCTCAATTTATTGCTGCGGATCGACAACTGAGCAAAATTTTTCCCCACAATGTCAAGGCAATTAGTTTATACAATCTTAGCGATAAATATCCTACTCCGAGTTTTATCGATGCAATTCATCTTACTGATGAAGCTAACAAAGTAGTAGCCGAACAACTATATTACGCAATTTCGAGTTTACCGAAATTGCAAGCAGTCCCTCGTAACCCACCGCCAAAACCCAAACCCGTTCCCAAACCTAAAGCCAAGCCTGAGTCTTAGAATACAGAGTAAAGCACTTAAAACCCAAGGGTAATCGCATCTTAATCGAGTTCTCAAATTGCTGAAACCTGGTCTAAAATTTGACTGAACAATTCAGGCTCTGCCCTGAACCGACGCTCTAGAACACCGATTCAGTATTCAGAATCCAGTCCAGATCTGAGATTACGGGAGTTCTCAAAAGCCGAAATTTCGTTGTCTGAATATCCAAAAAAGTAGTTTTTGGTATTACTGAATCGGTGTTCTAGAATTTAGTGTTTTTGTACCAACCCCGTACTGATGCTCCTGGAGCTTGACCTGGTTGAGTTAGTCTATCACCCCCTTAAACTAGTTTTGTTCCATAACTGCCGTCTACTCAATACCATCACGACGGTGGTTAAGCCCAGCCACTGATGCTAAACGGTTTTATTTTGGCGATCGCGTTTTTGGGGAATAGTTGGGGAATAAGATTTTACACGGTAGATAAGAAGATGAAAACTATGTGTAAAGTGCTTGCTTTCAGGTAGTCCCTACAAATTAGTGGAGGTGAGACTAAAACTTGGTTGCATCGGCTAAAGTAGACAATCGTAACCAAAGGGCGGTCAGCGTAGCTGCGCCGAAGGCGAGCGCCAATAAATAACTGGATGCCAATTTCCGCTTACGACCCAAAACAGCGGTAGTCCACTTTTCCCTCGTTTTTGTCCCTGTCGAGCTTGTCCCTACTACTTAAAACCAGACAATTGCATCACCTTTCGATGGAACTTACCCAGTCCTAATAAAGAAATAAAGATAGGAAATATGTTAGGTGAAATAGGAAACAGAAAAATCAAATGTATACACAATTTTGCTTAAGTACTTAAATCCGAACTCCGAACTCTAAATTCCCCCTATCCATGGCGTTTTTGATGCCATTGCCAAGCGTGACTGATAATTTTGCTTAAATCGGCATAGTTTGGGTTCCAACCGAGAATTTTACGAGCTTTATCACTACTACCCACTAAGATGGGCGCATCCCCAGGACGACGATCGCTCTCTATCGCAGGAATTTCTTTTCCCGTTACTTTCCTTGCCGTTTCGATTACTTCCCGTACTGAAAAACCACTGCCATTACCCAAGTTAAATACCTGGCTTTCACCACCATCAAGCAAATACTTCAATCCCAGAACGTGAGCATCAGCTAGATCGTTAACATGAATATAATCTCTTACTGCTGTACCATCAGGGGTATCGTAATCTGTGCCAAAAATATAAAGGGATTTTCTTTTGCCCAAAGCAGTCAACAAAGCCAGAGGAATTAAATGAGTTTCAGGAGCGTGGTCTTCTCCTAGGTTACCACTAGGGTCTGCCCCAGAAGCATTGAAATAGCGAAAGGCTACTGATTTTAATCCATAAGCGCGATCGAAATCAGCTAAAATCCTCTCAACCATATCCTTACTAGCAGCATAGGGACTGAGAGGAGCGTGGGGATGATTTTCTGTCATGGGAATTTCTTTGGGCATCCCATAAACCGCGCAAGTGGAAGAAAATACAAACTTATTTACACCTCCTGCGATCGCTGCTTCTAGTAAATTGAGAGTGCTACTAACATTATTACGGTAGTATTTTCCTGGTTCTCGAACAGATTCCCCCACAGCGATATAAGCAGCAAAGTGCATCACCGCAGCAATATTACGAGTAGCAAACAGTTTATCTAATAAAACGCGATCGCTAGTATCTCCTACTACTAACTCTACTTGCACTACATCTTTAATAATTTCTGGATGTCCGTAGGCGAGATTATCTAAAACCACCACTTCATAACCAGCTTTCTTTAAAGCTAGGGCTGCATGAGAACCAATATACCCCGCACCACCTGTAACTAAAATAGTTGGTTGAGAAATCGACACTTTATGTCCTCGCCTGATTAATTGTTAACTGATAATTCAAAACTAGTATAGTCGGTTAAGAATATAATTATCAGTTAGTTCTTTAAGAGATTGGCAAGCAGCCGAAGGTTTTAGGCAAGCTAGACTTTCTAATGCTAAATGAGCATGATGAGTAGCTAATTTACGAGCTTGTTCTAATCCTTGACCTTCTCGAATTATAGTTAGAGCTTCTGCTAAATCTCCTTCTTGAGAAAATTCTCTTTCAATTAATACCTCTAAGTAAGGTTTTTCTACTAATGTATATATTACAGGAGCAGTTAGATTACCACTAGCTAAATCGGAACCGGCTGGTTTTCCCAATACTTTGGTCGAGCCAGTAAAATCGAGAATGTCATCAACTATTTGATAAGCTAAGCCAAGATTACAACCATATTCATATAAACTTTCGGCAATTTCTGTGGAAACCCCACTTAGAAGGGCAGCAGCTTTGACACTATTAGCAAGTAATGATGCTGTTTTATAGTAATTTTTCTTGAGGTAGGTTTCGAGCGACAAGCTAGTATCAAAACGATTGAGTGCCTGTAGTATTTCCCCCTCAGCAAAATCCCTAATTACTTCTGAGAGTAGTTTGACGACTTCAAGATGATCCAAGTTAGCTAGATACCAAGAAGATTGAGCAAAGAGAAAATCTCCTGCCAATACGGCAATTTTATTGCCAAAAAGGCTATTAACGGTTGGTTCTTGACGACGTAAATCTGCTTCGTCAACTACATCATCATGTACTAAGCTAGCTGTATGAATCATTTCCGTAATTTCTGCCAGACGGCGATGACGGGGAGTGATGTCTTGGTCTAGCATCGTGGCACGAGAAACTAGCAATACTAAAGCAGGTCTAATTCTTTTGCCTCCAGCCTCGAATAAATGCTCTGCTGCAGCACCTAAAATTGGATGGCGGGCACTAACTAATGTTTTGAGATTTTCCGTCAGGATCCGAAGGTCGGTATCAACGGGGGCAAATATAGATGTTGATGATATCATTGCTGAGCCAGGTTTGGCAATTTGATTAAGAAACTTTAACTATTATTGTACTTATTTTAAGCCTCTCTCAACAGAGAGAAAACTTTTGTTTTATTTCTTTGTCTGCTAGAGGGCAAGAAAATACCGCTAAGGCTGTTTTTTCTTTTCACATTCTTTACTTTTGTGTTATCATTTTTATAAGAATGAATTAAGTAAATTCAACAATTGCCAGAGTTAGATTATATTAAAGCAAGCACTTGATAGATGCAGCTAGCAAAGTAGCCTATATACTTGCTCGCTATAATATGCTGGTTTTTGCTTTTTGCTATTTAACTTTAGCCTTTCTTAGGTCTAGTAATGATCGAGATTGGTTACGCAGGCGTGTTCCTCTTGTCTTATATACTATTACAAATGCAATTATTGTTTGTACTAGTATCAATTGAGTGTGGGAGAGAAAGTAGAAAGTCGGCTTTCGACTGTTTACTTGACGAACAAGCATAGCAGTTTAAATTTCAAACTGCTGATGCTCAGATTAATACCATTTCTCAAAAACAGCCAGAGAGATAGGAAACAAGTATATATGTACTAGGTAATTGTGCAGCCTAGAACCTATAATGCCTGATTGCAACTTAATTTTCTGGTTGAAACGGAAAGAATTGGTATAAGCAAAAATTTCTAAGGGAAAGGCGGAGGCTAAAAGATTTGTTCAAAGCCTACAGTTAGTGAAGAAGAGAAAATAAATACTTAAAATAAAAACGCTTAAGCGCAGAGTTTTAAGGAATAAGCTCAAGATTTTCTGCCTTCCTAATAGAGAGAGCTAAAATTTTCTTTTTTCCTGCTCCTTTTCTCAATAATCAAACAAAACTCAAGCAATTAAACCTTTAGCACCATTTGTCTTCCTAATGATGTTCTCGAATACTTCTGTCTTTATACTGCTAATAGCTACTACTTATCTACTCACTATCTATGGATTGTTAAAAGTAGCCGAGCTTTTGGTCAAATCAAATTCTGGATCGTCTAGAGATGCCAGAAAAGTATAGTAAAAACTCATCAGAACCTTAATAATATTTTGGTTATACTCCTTCCGAAGATTTAAGAGTCATCTCTATCATAGATGACTCTCTCAAGTGGATTTTTTCCACTCTAGGGCAAAAACCTAACCATTGTTGAGATAGTTCTGCAAACTGCTCCGCCGAACCACTGACACAGAAACGAGTCGGTAGAGGTAGTTTATTGTTTTTTAAGCCCATCAATCTTAATTCTCTTTCGGCAGCAATAGCGATCGACTCTGCTGGATCGATAATATTGACTGAAGGAGGTAAAATAGAGTGCAATACACCCTCTAGATGTCGATAGTGAGTACAACCGTAAATTAAAGTATCAATTCTCTTGCTTATTAGAGAATTTAAATATTTTTGAGCTACTTGCCTTGTATAAGCAGAATGGATGTGATTACCTTCGATTAAAGGAACAAATTCTGGACAGCCTACTTGCCAAACTCGAGTAGTAGAGTCTATTTCTTTAATAGCTTGAAAATAAGCATTGCTAGCAACAGTAGCAGGAGTAGCAATCACGCCAATATTTTTTCCTTGTTTGACCGCAGCCCTGGCTCCTGGAAGAATAAGTCCTAAAATGGGTAAGTCATACTCTGCCCTTACCGCTTCTAAAGCAAGAGCAGAGCTAGTATTACAAGCCATAATCACCATTTTCACCCCTTGCGTGCTAAGCCAATCCATAATTTCGCGGACAAACTGAAGAATTGTCTCTGGTGAACGAGTACCGTAAGGAAGTCTAGCTGTATCGGCAAAGTAAAGAATTGACTCTTGAGGCATTTGTCGGTAAATTGCCCTAAGTACGGATAGTCCACCGACACCACTATCAAATAAAGCAATAGGCAGATTTTGAGTTTCGATCATCGATTAAATTAAAGACTAGATTTTACCTGGAGTTATTAAACAAGAGGATAAAAAATTAGAGTAAATATACCTATAATCCTTTTTGTTTAATATATTGTATGATTCCCCGGACGATCGCATCTGCCATTTGGCTACGATGAGTAGGATTTTTTAGCCTAGGGGCATCTTCTGCACCAGTTACAAAGCCCACTTCTACCAGTACTGCTGGCATAGTTGAATGCCTCAATACATAAAATCTTGCCCGACGAATATTGCGATTTTTGATATTGACGCTATTTAAAATACTCCAGTGGATAACTTCTGCCAAGCGACGACCATTTTTGTAATAGTAAGTCTCTAAACCATTTACATCGGGACGACTCAGATTAATAGCATTAGCGTGAATACTCACAAATAAATCTGCTCTAGTATTATTAGCGAAATCAGTACGGCCTTTAAGACTGACAAAATAATCGCTATCTCTAGTCATTTTGACTTCTATACCTTGCTTCCTCAAACCTTCAGCTACATCGAGGGAGATAGGCAAAACTATATCTTTTTCTCTTAATCCACCAATACCAATCGTGCCTGGGTCTTGACCTCCATGTCCGGCGTCAATAATGACCAGAGGTTTACTATGAGGCAGAGGACGAGATGGTAGAGGTCTGGGAAGAGTTTCTGGTTGAGGAACTTCGATAGTCCGAGTCTGATTTGAGGGGTTTAATAAAGGTCGGTCTCTTAGGGGTGGAGGCGCTAACCCTCTTTGTATGGGGAAAGCAATTAGTCGATCTGCTGCTGTAGTTGTCGTTTCTCCCAAACGAATACCCAACCTAGTTTGGACGGTAATTAATACCGCAGAATTTTCTTCCTTTACTCTAACTTCAGAAATAGGACTTCTCGCACTTAATTGAGGGCCTTGAAATAAATTTGACTCGGCAAGTTGGGCATTAGGAATAGTAATTTGATAAGTACCATTTCTAATTTGTTCTGTTTGGGAAGTGACGGGACGATTAGCAGTAATTACAAGTTGGGTATCGCTTTCTGCCATTGCTATTTTTTCAACAGTTGTCGTGTTTTCAGCAACAGTAGAAGAACGAACAGTTCTATCTCTAGACGGAATACTTGCCGAAAATCTCCCCTTGGGAACTAAAACTAATCCCCTAATACGACTAAAACTAGCATTCCAATCGGGACTATCTGAATTGACTTTAAGAGTCATTCTCGCTTGAGTAGGCGAAATTTGAGTAAATTCAATTTGATTTACCCCATATTGATTTACCGCTACTGCTTTAGAAGCCAAATCCGAGGGAAGAGTAACCCCTGCCAACTCAAAATCAATAGTCGTGCCATCTCCACTTCTGCGAGGAGAAACTCGATTGTTTCTATTTCCATCAATACCAATAAAGAAGCCGTTGCGGGTTGGTTTTATATAAGGAGAATTGGTAATGAGAGAATTATCGGTAGAAATACCAGTATTTGTCGATCGCGGCTGTGGAGGTCTGGTCTCCACAATCCTACTTTTACTAGGTGAATTTAATCTAGGAAAAGGTCTTGAAGTAGTATCAGGCTGAGGGTCGATCTTACTAGGAAAAGGTCTTGAAGTAGTAGCAGGCTGGGGGTCGATCGTAATAATTTGCGGTTCTTTTTCTCGATTATTAGAACCACGGAGAGAACTAGAACGAGGCTCGATTCTCGGACTGGGTAGATTAACCGTCCATTGATTAGAAGATGAACCCCTAAATTTAACTTCTTCTGGGTCTAACGTATAGCCAGGAGCTAGTTCCACCACAATCCGAGTAGTTTGTTCGTCGAACTGTCCGACTCGCAGACTTCTAATTCTACCACTGTAATTTTCTTTTACAGTTTCGCGACCCAGATTAATTCCTGGTAAATCGATTACTAAACGAGTAGGACTAGCCAAAAGTTGGGCTGTTGGCTGTATACCTTCGTCAGTAATAAAAACTAAACGGTTTTCTCTTGATTCAAATTGCCAAGATAGCAATTTACCTGCTTGTGCAGGGGAACAAAAGAGGAAAATACTGAAAAAAGTTAATAGTAGCCACTGAAATCTCACAAGTTGTTGCTCCTCACAAAAAGTACGCACCCGACCCAAAATTATCCTAAGTCTAACCCCTTTGAAACTCTATGTATAATATCTGTTTGTAAGTCTTATATGACAGCGACGTACATAGAGCAAATTAAGTTTCATAATTATCAAAGAAATATAACAGAACAATTAGGCGAATTAAATAAAATTCTTTAAATAGAGAAATTATGATAAATTTCGCCTAATCATCGAGTTAACTAATAATTTACTCAATTTAACAATTTTGGAGCTAATTTTACTTAAGAATCTTTCTTCAAAGACTCTGTGATTGGTTGTAAAGTAGTTTCGGTTTCTTTAAATACTAAACGCAGTAAAGGTGGTGCCACAAACGTAGTTACGATAACCATCATAATAATTGCTGCTTCGGTAGCTTCAGAAAGCGCACCACTGGCCGAACCTACCCCAGCAAAAACAAGTCCTACTTCACCTCGTGGAATCATACCCACACCAATAGCAATTTTATTAAGTTCGGATTGACCAAAGACGGTAAAGCCGGTGATCACCTTACCCAGAATAGCAACAACAATCAAAAATGTGGCAATAATTAATCCTTCTCGATTAGTCGGTACGGTCGGATTAAGAACACTAACATCAGTTTTAGCCCCAACACAAACAAAGAAAACAGGTACCAGAAAATCCGCCAGAGGAATTACTTGTTCTTCTAGTTCTTTACGTTTTTCCGTTTCGGCTAATACCAAACCAGCAGCAAAAGCTCCCAAAATAGCTTCTAGGTGAATTGCTGTAGCAATATAAGAAAGAGCAAAGGCAAAAATGAGCGCAGTTAATAATACTTGACCGCGAGTTTTCATTTCATTAACTAATCCTACGAAATATGGACTAATGAAACGACCGATGACAATTACACCAATTAGAAAAGCTCCCGCACTGAGAATTAGGTAGATAACATTGCTAATTTGAATTTCTCCAGTTTTAACTAAACTAGCGACTACTGCCAAAACAATAATTCCCAAAACATCATCAAGTACGGCAGCACCAATAATGATCTGACCTTCTTTAGAGCTAAGTTGCCCTAGTTCTGCTAATACTTTGGCAGTAATACCAATACTAGTTGCTGTCAAAGCTGCCCCTGCAAAAATAGCGGGAACCACAGGAACATTGAATAAATAAACTAAACCTGCCGTCCCACTGACAAAAGGAGCAACGACTCCCACAACTGCTACTATTGCTGCTTGAGGTCCGACACGAATTAATTCTTTGAGGTCTGATTCTAAACCAATTTCAAACAGAAGAATAATTACCCCTAATTCTGATAAGAGTGAAATTACCTCGCTTTGAGCAGCAAAAACACCGGTAGAGGCTTCTGGAGTTAAACCCGCCGTACCTTGCAAAAATTGAATAATCAGAGAATCATCAGCAGTGCAACCGCCTTCAGGAAAAATTAATAGTCCCAAAGCAGAAACTCCGACAATCACCCCACCAACTAATTGACCCAAAACAGGAGGAAGATTAATCCGAGAACAAATTTCCTCTCCTAGTTTGCTGGCGAAATAAATTATGACTAAACTCAGCAAGACTCCAGCTAAAATTAAGGAACCAGTTTCTGCTTCTGACTCGTTGGTTGTTGCTAATAAATGGATGTGAGTAAAAAAAGATAGTGAATCAAAAAAGTTCATTGAAGAAATTGTAATGATTAGGATGTCATCAACAAAATGTACTTATTACAATTTACAGGAAATATAGAATGGTGAAAGCCATGCTCTTTTAAAGCAGGAATAGGGTTTTGTCCGCGAACCACTAATTCCCCATCATGCAGACAGGATTATCGGACAGGTTCACAGCTAAAAAATATCTTTTCGTTTTTGTAAAATTACAGCTAAAAGTAAATAAGTTGAGATATGAACTCCTAGCATTCCCCAATTTAAACATAAATTTGACCAAGTCGATTCATATACCGGAGTCGATTGAAAAATTGCTTCACTCCCGGGTATGTTTGATTCGAGATCGTTAATCTGGGCAAGAGAGCCATAAGCACCAATTGACCAGCGACTGAGCATCAACCAAGAAAGTTTACTAGACCAACCATCTAATTCAAATAAAACTCCTGAAAAGATAATTTGCGGAATCATAATTAGGGGTAGTATGCCATTACCTTCATTTTCTGTTTTGATATAAGCAGATAGCATCAAACTCAAGCTAGTACTGGCAAGTAACGTCAGAAAAGTAGTAACTGCAAAACCGATAGGCCAGGGAATCAAGGTTGATTGAGGTCCATTAAAATTCCACATTACAGCAGCAGTAATCAGAATAGTTTGCACTAGGGCGATCGCACCACGAACGCAAAATTTGGAAAGGATATAAGGAAACAAACCTAAATTGAGTAAACGTTCTCGAAAATAAATTGCTGATTCTTTGACAATTTCACGAATTGAATTAGATAATCCTATCCAAATGGCAATACAACTAAAAATAAATAACAGGCGTAAGGCTAAAGAAGCTTGAATTATGGTAGGGGGAGTAACTTTAAGTAAGGGATTTTCGTTTTGTAAAGATATAGCTGTTAAAGCAATGGTAATTGGTCCTGCAATTAGACAAAGAATTAAGCTGTAACGCTCGCGCTCGATTAATGTCCAATAACGACGACATAGCAGCAAAAACTGCGTAAAGGGAGAAATCCCTGTATGAATGGAAGCATCACTAGATTGTTGTTTATTTTTGCCGGGACTGAGCAAAGTTTGGATATAGGAATAGTATTCAGCCGAATTGAGATATCTACTCGCCCATTTTTCTACTTGAGAGTATATTTCCTCTTCTTGTTTTCCTTGATTTAACTTGATGTAAATGTCTGCAAAGTATTTAAAGTCCTTAGAAGGCATCTCAAAAAAGCTAAGAGCTTCTTGAGGAGGTCCAAAATAACATAAATTACCACCTAAACCCAAAAATGCCAGACGATCGCATATTTCAATATTACCCGTAGCGTGGGTAACCAGTACCACAGTACGCCCTTGGTCTGCTAGTTCCCTGAGTAATTGCATGATTTCTTTATCTAGACCGGGGTCGAGACCGGAAGTAGGCTCATCTAGAAAGAATAGTTTAGGATCGGCAAGTAATTCTACGCCAATACTGACCCTTTTTCTCTGGCCTCCACTCAGGTTACTAACTAAAGTATGTCTGACATGAGTCAGTTTAATTTGTTCTAAAGTAGAAGCAACCAATTTTTGAATATTGGTATCTGGGGGTAGACGTAGTTGACAAGTATAAGTTAAGACTTCTTGGACGGTTAAATTACGATGAATAATATCGTCTTGAGGTACGTAACCAATTTGCGAGCGATAAACTGCCCAATTTTTTCTTAAATCATCACCATTAAGATAAACTTTACCAGCAGTGGTAGGTGCAATACCTAGTAAACATTTCATCAGAGTAGATTTCCCGGCTCCACTACCTCCTACTAACGTAATTAACTGTCCTGGTTCGATTACGAGGGAAATATTATTGAGAATAATCTTTTCTTTTCCTTGTTTATTGGTAACTTTCCTGAGAAGCTTGTGGGCATCGAGACGAATTTGATTATTGAGATTACTTAACTCGATCGCTTCCCCTGTATAGAGTAAGCTAAAAGGACCGATTTGAATGGTATCGTTCTTATTTAATAAACTGCGTCTTTCTAATCTTTGACCATTAATAAAAGTGCCATTGCTACTGTGGTCGTGAAGTATATGTCCGCCTTTAGTATCGGGGTAAATAGTTGCGTGGAGACGAGATACAGTAGGCGCATCTAACTGCATAGAAGAATAGTAGTCAGGACGGGGAGCCCTACCTAACTCTACGGGCCAATCCTTAAGACCACTGAGAATCAAACGACGCTTGCTAGGTATAGTAATATGACTACCACTAGGGTTGTAGTAAGTTAGGGTAATCTGACAACTAGGGTCTTGACCAATCTGAAGCTGAACATTATTTTTGAGCAAGTAGCCTTCAGAAGTAGTAATCCGTTTTTGATTGATGAAGATACCATTCCGACTCGGGGTAAGGCGATCGCCATCGTAAATGCGATAATCTTTTCCTTCTCGATAAATAATTGCCTGTTTTCGTGAAAGAATCGTCCATCCTTTTTCAGGTATATTAATGTCAGACCAACGAGGATCTCGACCCAAGTGATGAACATCCCCACTCAGATATAATCGTAAAATTTGACCTTGATTATTTAATTCTATATAAGGTTGAGTACTAACAACAGTCTGTTCAGAAAAACTACCATTCATGGCATTTTAAATAAGTTTTGGCGGTCGCTGCGGTCTAGATTGTCTACAATATGTTACACTTAGACAGATCTATTTACTAGTCGATTTTTGAGAAAAATTGCTCGGGAGAATTCTTTTTTAGAATACTAAATTCCGACTATTGGAGTTAAACTTTCTTTTATTTAAGATATTCACTTACTATTAATAATTTAATAAATAAAAAAGTTTTAAAGATATTCAAAAATATTCAGATTTAAATAGAATTTAAACGACCTAAATACTACATTTTTTTAAATAATACTAAATCTCAACAAAAATCTGGCGATATATAAGCTAGATTAACTTTAGAGTTAAAAGAGCAAGAGAAACTTAACTTTGTGTTTGACACGAGGTTGGTTAGGGAGTTTGACGCTTATGTCTAATGGAGCAATTAACAATAGTGAAATACCCTTTGGAACGATAATTGATAGTCGCTACCTAATTCAGAAAGTTTTAGGCCAAGGGGGATTAGGCAGAACCTATCTTGCTTTCGATACTCATCGTTTTAATGAACCTTGTGTCCTCAAAGAATTTGCTCCTCTGGGTTCGGGACAATATGACCTAGAAAAATCTAGAGACCTCTTTAAAAGAGAAGCAAAAATACTTCATCAAATTTCACATCCCCAAATTCCCCAATTTTTAGCCTGTTTTGAAGGAAAAGGAAGACTATTTTTAGTTCAAGAATATGTCAAAGGTAAGACCTATTCTAAACTTTTACAAGAGCGTCAGCAACAAAGTCGAGTTTTTTCAGAAACAGAAGTGGTAACATGGCTAATGAATATGTTGCCAATTTTAACCTATATTCATCAACGAGGCATTATCCACCGAGATATTTCTCCTGATAACATTATGCAGCCTCAAGGAGAAGAATTACCCGTTTTGATTGATTTTGGTGTAGGCAAATTGACCAACTTATCCTATCAAGACCGAGGAAATCAACTCAGCAGCGATCGAGATCATTCCTTTGTGGGTAAAATGTCCTTTGTGGGTAAAATTGGCTATGCACCCAGAGAACAAATTAGCATGGGACGTTGTTCTCCTAGTAGCGATATTTACGCTTTAGGTGTTACTGCTATAGTGTTGCTAACAGGAAAAATGCCTACTTTATTACTCGACCAGTATACTCTAGAGTGGCAATGGCGCAGATATACTCAAACTAGTGAGGATTTAGCAGAAATTATTAACAAAATGCTCGAAGATCGTCCTATGCGACGCTATCAAGCTGCCCAGGAAGTTATAGCAGATTTACTCGCTCTCGAACAAAATCAGGCAAATATCTTAAATTCCGAGTTAACTTCTAGAACTGATTCTCACGTTTATCAAAAAATTTCTTTATTTCCTGGGGAAAAAATTGACAAAACCAGAGAAAAAACCAAAAAAGAGCCTGTTTCTTCTATTGATGAAGAAACTATTATCAATCCTTCTCTTGCCTCTAGAGCTAATTCCCAGAGTGCAGGTACTAATCCCCAAGTAATAGAAGATACAATTTCCGTCGATCTTTATTCTCCTCAAGCTCGATCGACATTTCCCCCGCACCAAGAGCAAAGTCGCCCGCCTGTAAAATCTTTTTCTTCGCCTCCCAAACAGGCAGAACCCCCAAGTCAACCTTCAGTCAAACCAAATAATATTTCAGAGCGAGAAAACTTAAGAGAATCGATGGCTAATCCTTTTTCGGGAAATAGTCAGATTAAGGGCACGAGTTTAGAAACACAGTTTATTAAACGTTGTCAACAAGAACTAGCTTACATTATCGGACCAATGGCCAATTTGATTGTAGAAGAAATTTTAGTTCAATATGCACCTTTATCTCCTGAAGAGTTAGTCAATGCTGTTGCCGAACAAATCCCCGATGCTAAAGGGGCGATCGAATTCAAACGGAAGTTATGGTCTTAAATAAAAACTGTTAGCTATTAGCTTGAGTTAACAACTTATTGTATAAATAAATACTTTGAGTCCTGATTACTCTGCCGTAAAAGCGATGCAGCGGATAAGCTTAGACGCATTTAACTTAGATTATTTAATCTTCAAAAAAGAATGTGAAAAAGCTTCTGCCCCCTGCCTCCTGCCTCCTGCCTTACCCTCACCAATAGCCAAACTAAATGCAACCAAGCTTACTAAGACACGACAGAGCTTAGGGCGATCGCATTTCGCAGTCAAAAAATTGGGCTTCTGAAGATTGAGGAACAAGAGAATAGACAAGTAGATCGGCTTTCTCCTGAAAATTCTTAACAACCCGCTCGGGTTAAAATTAAATACTAAGTAGAAATATGTAAGTATTTTTACTGTGCTTAATTGTTATGAATTCTCTAGCTGTTCTTCGATCGTTGCCAAATGATGGACATCAACTGGCTATAATTTATCTCTTTTATCCCATGAAGCAAAATTTATCCCATGAAGCAAAATTTCCGTCCTGAACCCAACAGCGATAAAAATCGAGCTGATTTCTCGCTTAATGACAATGATGGCAATAAGGACAATATTAAAGAAGTTCTCCCTAGTATTTCTACGCAGTCATACTCACCAGAAGAAACATCAGACACAGACGATTTACAATCAAATACAACCCCAAAAGATTCTAAAAATCAAAAACTAAAAACCCGTTTTCAAGCGAGAATAACTGCTACTTTAGTAGGTGCTGCGGTTATGTTGCCAGTGTTGGCAGTGGGAACAGCAACGTACTATTTTGGTAGTCAAGTAATTAACAAACAAGCAATTTTACTAAAAAGAGCGGATATACCAGATCTGGCTGAAGCAGAATTAACACGGGAAAGACAATTACTGGCGATGTTGTTGATGGGAACTGGCACGACAGCTTTACTGGCTGGTACGATCGCTGCTCTCTGGGTTAAGCGTACTACTCGCACATCTTCAGCACTTGCCACCATTGTTAGTCAATCGCCAGCCGAGTCCGAGCAAGAGGAAGAAAAGTATTCTGGAGAAAAGTCGCTCGATTATCTCAGTCAACTTTTTGAGCCAACCGGTATTCTGGCAGTGGCAGTAAAGGAAGCTAAAAAAGCATTATCATGCGATCGCGTGGTGGTCTATAGCCTCAACCAAGACAATTACGGTGAAGTAATAGCCGAATCAGTATCTTCTGGTTGGACACAAGCTTTAGGTATTACCATTCAAGACCCCTGCTTTGAAGCTAAATATATAGACAAATATCGCGATGGTCGTGTTAAAGCATTAAACAATATTTACGAAGCAGATGTAACTCCCTGCTATCTCGAACAACTAGAAAAATTAGAGGTAAAGGCTAATTTAGTCACACCTATTCTTCATGGAGAACAATTATTCGGTTTATTAGTAGCCCATCATTGTGCTAATTCTCATGTCTGGCAGCCAGAGGAAATCGATTTATTGACCAGACTTGCTCAAAAAGTAGGTTCTGTTCTGGATAATATCAAACTATTAAACCAATCTAAGCTTGTCAAACAAGAGATAAAAGACGAAGTCCAGTGGCTGGAATTTTTGACTGATGCTACTCGACATATTCGCCAATCTCTCCAGCAAGAAGATATTTTAAATGTTGCGGTAGAAGAAGTTAAGCGAATTTTAAAGTGCGATCGCGTGGTTGTCTATAGTTTAGACGGGCAATCTCAGGGGGTAGTAGTTGCCGAATCAGTATCTCCTGGTTGGACGAGAGCTTTAGGTCTTACTATTAAAGACCCCTGCTTTGAAGCCAGATATCTGGAAAAGTATCAAGAGGGGAGAGTTCGGGCTCTGGATGACATTTATGAAGCAGGGATGACTTCTTGTTATTTAGAGCAACTAGAAAAATTAGAAGTCAAAGCCAATTTAGTTACACCCATTATTAATCAAGACAAAATATTTGGTTTACTGGTAGCCCATCAGTGTTCCAGTTCCCGTGCCTGGCAGCAGCAGGAAATTCACTGGGTTACCCAAATTGCCACTCAAGTAGGCTTTGCCCTCGATAATGCTAAACTGCTAGCAAAATCTACTCAAATTAGAGAACGGGCAGAAATTGAGGCTCAATGGACACAATTTTTTAGTGATGCCACTAGACATATTCGTCAATCCCTTCAGCAGCAAGATGTTCTAAATGTTGCTGTCGAGGAAGTACGTCGAGTTTTAGATTGTCAGCGCGTAGTAGTTTACAGCTTGAATCAAGACCGCTATGGAGTAGTAGTTGCCGAATCTGTTGCTCCTGGTTGGACCAGAGCTTTAGGAATAACTATTCAAGACCCCTGCTTTGAAACCAGATACTTAGAAAAGTACGAAAATGGTAGGGTTCGCGCTCTGGATAACATTTATGAAGCAGATGTAACTCCCTGCTATCTGGAGCAACTGGCAAAATTAGAAGTCAAAGCCAATTTAGTTACACCGATTATCAATGAAGGGAAGTTATTT
Organism: Xenococcaceae cyanobacterium MO_188.B32; assembly: GCA_030065635.1. Lineage (GTDB taxonomy): Bacteria > Cyanobacteriota > Cyanobacteriia > Cyanobacteriales > Xenococcaceae > JASJDJ01. The sequence continues at coordinate 20,755 of JASJDJ010000021.1, read as the reverse complement.
GGTTTACTAGTAGCTCATCAGTGTTCTAATCCCCGTGTTTGGCAGCAATACGAAATTCGTTGGGTCACCCAAATTGCTACTCAAGTAGGTTTTGCCCTCGATAATGCCAAACTGCTAGCAGAATCTACTCAAATTCAAGAACAAGCCAAAATTGAAGCTCAGTGGACACAATTATTTACCGAGGCGATCGGACATATCCGTCAATCCCTCAAACAGGAAGATGTTCTAGATGTTGCGGTTGAGGAAGTACGTCGAGTTTTAGATTGCCAGCGCGTAGTAGTCTACAGCTTGAATCAGGAGCGGTATGGGGTAGTAGTTGCCGAATCCGTTGCTCCTGGTTGGACCAGAGCTTTAGGCATTACTATTAAAGACCCTTGCTTTGAAGCCAGATATTTGGATAAATATCAAGATGGTAGAGTTCGCGCTCTGAATAACATCTATGAAGCAGGAATGACATCCTGTTATATCGAGCAGCTAGAAAAATTAGAAGTTAAAGCCAATTTAGTTACGCCGATTATCAATGAAGGGAAGTTATTCGGTTTACTAGTAGCTCATCAATGCTCTAATCCCCGTGTCTGGCAGCAGTACGAAATTCGTTGGGTCACTCAAATTGCCACTCAAGTAGGCTTTGCCCTAGACAATGCCAAACTTCTAAGAAAATTAGAAACTGCCAGCTTGCCACCTAAATCACTTAATAATTTTATCTTGCGCTTGGGAGAACAACTAAACGAACAAGATCTGCTTAAAACTGCTGTAGAAGAAGCTCGCAAAGCAATTAACACCGAACGAGTAATTATCTACAGTTTTGATGCTGACTGGTATGGAACTGTTGTCGCCGAATCCGTTCTTCCTGGGTTGCCGAAAGCCCTACAAGCCAAAATTAAAGACCCCTGTTTTGCTCGAGACTATGCCCAAAAATATTATCGCGGTCGTATTCAATCCTTAGATAATATCTATGAAGCAAAACTGACTGATTGTCATAGAGAGCAGTTAGAACAATTTGCGGTCAAAGCCAGTCTCGTAGTCCCGATTATCAGCAACAATAAGTTATTTGGTTTACTAATCGCCCATCAGTGCTCCCATCCTCGCTCTTGGCAACAACCCGAAATAGATTTATTTGCTCAATTAGCCGTACAAGTAGGATGGGCTCTTCAAGCCAATTCCGCTCATAAACCATCTTTTCCCCATACAAACAAAGAGATTAAGAGACAAACAGACGCAGAGATTGTTTCGGTAGATAATAAAAAGACCTTTAAAGACCGATTTGATAGCCGACAGAAGGGAGAGTTAAAGGCTGTAACTCCAATTAATTCTGTCATTGAAACAACCCCTCAGCACCAGCAAGCATCTAAACTATTACAAAATAGGCGCAATGCATTTGAAAACCTTTTTGTTGAGGCAACTCAGCAGTCAGAGGCGATCGCCAATCTGCTAAAAAAAATGCAAACAGCAAACGATTCTGCTCGAGCGATGAATATAAGTCTAGAATCATTAGAGCAAAACAAACAAGCCAGAACTAACAAAATTACTCTAAACCATAATCTTGTTACCCTTCAAGCGATGACAATAGAAGCTAATGCGACAATCATGCAAATAGGTGATTCCTCTCAAAAACTTCTGCAAATGGGAAGTTTGATTAATAATTTTAGAGAACAAATTAAGCAGCAAGCAACCGATCCTTTAAGAGATAGCAGTCAGAATTCCCTAGTGTCGATCGCTGAAAGAGTATCTCCCCTGACAAATCGGTTGACCAAACAAACAGCACAAATTGAAGCACTAATAAAAGGAATAACCCTAGAAGTTAAAGAAGTAGTAAATTTATTAGAATCTGATGACAGGAAGGTTTGGACTGAAACTGAACCAAAACAAGAAATTCAGCCTTTATTGCAACCAACTACTGCTGTCAACACTAAGATCGATGACCTAACGGTCAAAATTGCTCAAGCTGTCGAACAGACTCAAAATTTAGCTTTTATCAATCAATTTATTCTGCAAGTGGCTACCCTTGCTAGTACCGCTATGGGTCAATAATGAGTAATAAGTAATAAGTAATGAGTAATGAGTAATAAACTTGTCTAAGCCCTAATTACCAATTTCTAACTAACGATCGATGGTATAGCTTTTCTAGTAATTGATCTGAACTAAATTAGGTAATTTATCGAGCACTTCTGGTAGTTTGGTGAATTTATTTCTTGCTAAATCTAGCTGGGTTAGATTGGTTAATTTGGTCATAGATTCTGGCAGGATAGTTAATTGATTACCCCACAAATTCAAATGAGTTAAATTGGTTAATTTAGTAATAGCTTCGGGCAAGGTAGTTAGTTTATTATCTTTCAAATTCAAATGAGTTAAATTAGTTAATTTAGTAATAGCTTCGGGCAAGGTAGTTAATTGATTACCAGCTAAATTAAGATGTTTTAACTTTTTTAAGTACCCTATTTGGGAGGGGATTTCACTAATCATATTCCAGCTTAAATTTAATTTTTCTAACTGTTCTAACTCAAAGATAGTTTCGGGAATTATATGAATTTTATCAGAATCATTATTGTCAAAAAAATTACTCAAGTCTAATTCAGTTAATTTCTGTTCTTTTGCTGCTTTTATTTGTGCTTGAAGATAGCTATTCATGTAATTAATAATAATTAAAAATAAAAAAATGATAGTGAGCAATTATATAATAGTTTTTATAAAAATAAAAATGTGCTTATTAACATATCAACGAAGAGGAATAAACCCAGCCTTGGCAATTAATCTCTGCCCTTCAGGTGTCAAGAGAAAGTTAGCATAAACTCTGCCTACTTGTTCTTCGATACCACCATTTTCCTTAATGACTACATAAAGATAGTGAGTAAGGGGATAGGTGGCTGTCTGAAAGGCTTTAGTATTCAGCCTATTGCGACGCTCGGGGCATTGAGCGGGAGATACCAAAGGTTGATAGTAAGGAGCAATAAATTGACCTGATTGTTGTCCTAAGGGTAATGGCTTAATAGCGCACTGAGGTAGGATAGCTGGTGCAGAACCATAATAAATACCCCGAACATCTTCAGCTAGTCTACGTAAAGCTTCCGTAGTAGTATCGACATACTCCACGTTTGCGCCCAACTTTTGACCTTTGAGAACATTGGTCTGAAGAAACTCCACCGTACCGCCAGTACTAATCGGACGAGAGTAGGGCTTAATCTCTATCTTGGAGCCACCAACTTCATGCCAATTGGTAATCTGACCGCTATAGATTAAACGGAGTTGGTCTATGGTCAAACCAGGAATATCCAAGCTAGGATGAACCGCTACTACTATGCCACTAACGGCTATGGGAATTTGTTTGAGTCGAATACCGAGTTGTCGAGCCTGGCGGTATTGCTCTTCTAGCAAAGGATGAGAAGACTGCACGAAAGTGAGTTGACCTTTCAGTAACATCTGGATGCCTATTCTCGAACTAGGCGGTTCTGTCTTTGGTTGAATGTAGCGCAATTGCAATTCTGGGCGTTCTGCCTGAATAGCTGAATCAACTAATAGGCGCAGCGGTGCCCAAGCGGTACTACCGCCATAGCTAAAGACCCCAGTGGCAACATTTGGTACCCGAGCAAAACTATCGGGAATGTTACTTAGAGTTTGATTTGACTTTGATGCGGATGTCCAACCTAAGTCCCAAATACCTTTGCCTATCAATCCTACCGACCAGCCTAGGGCAACGGCAGTAAGTAAGATAGTTCCAAACAAAGTCAGCGGAGACAGACTGGGAGGATTATGTTTGCTCATAAATTAGCTGCTTTATTTTTTCAGTATTTTTATTTTTTCATAATATGGTTGTTGTAAACTCAAGCTATGAGTGCAAACATTTAAGCATTATTGCTGAAGTTTTTAATTAGAAATTGCTTTACCCAGTATTTTTACTTAAATTTATACTTGTAACCTATTTTCTTCTAATCTATTAATTCAGTAGTTTCAACTTAAAATATTCTTACTAAGAAAATTATCAATGACTTCAGCCTTAAATCCTGAACCTAATAACGATCGAAACTTAACTAATTCAAGTTTTCGAGATAGTCAACCTTTGCTCGAAGAAGAATTTAGTAACAGCCAAGTAGCTTGGTCAGTAGAACTAACCCAGTTGCCTCAAGATGTTATCCAAGAGCTACATCAAGCAACTAGTAAAGAAAAAATTTTAACCATCACTGTCGAAGAAGCCCGCAGATTAATGGAGTGCGAGCGCGCAGTAATTTATAGCCTCACCGAACCATCTCGGGGAACAGTTATTGCCGAAGCAGTTATTCCAGGTTGGAGGAAGACATTGGGGATGACTATCGACGACCCTTGTTTGGAAGCCAAGTGCATGGATATATACCAAAATGGGCAGGTCAAGGCTTTTAATGATATATATAGTTCAGAAATCGGTCAATACTATATCGAGCAATTAGAAGATATAGAAGTCAAAGCTAGCTTAGTTGCCCCAATTTTGCAAAAAGGCAAGTTATTTGGCTTATTAGTAATACACCAGTGTTCTCAACCACGCCAATGGCAGCCAGAGGAAATCGAGTGCTTGTCCCAACTCGCTACTCAAGCTGGCTTGACCTTGAATAATGCCAAACTGCTAGCAGAATCTGCTCGACTCAAACAACAAGCAGAAATCGAAGCCCAGTGGACAAAGTTTTTTACCGATGCCACTAGACATATCCGTCAATCCCTGAACCAGAAAGATATTCTCAATGTTACGGTCGAAGAAGTGCGTCGAGTTTTAGATTGCCAGCGGGTAGTAGTCTATAGCTTGAATGAGGATAAGTATGGGGTAGTCATAGCGGAATCCGTGACACCAGGTTGGACAAGAGCCTTGGGTATCACGATTAAAGACCCCTGCTTTGAAAGCAAATACCTGGAAAAATACGAAAATGGTAGAGTTCGTGCCCTCGATAACATTCATGAAGCAGGAATGACTTCTTGTTATATCGAGCAACTAGAAAAATTAGAAGTCAAAGCCAATTTAGTCACGCCGATTATCAATGAAGGAAAGTTATTTGGTTTACTGGTAGCCCATCAGTGTTCTAGTCCCCGTACCTGGCAGCAGTACGAAATCCGTTGGGTCACCCAAATTGCCACCCAGGTAGGCTTTGCTCTCGATAATGCCAAATTGCTAGCTAGTTCTACCGACCTGCAACAACAGGCAGATAGTGGCAATCAATGGACACGGGCTTTACAAGAATGTATTAAGTATCTACGCGGATACAACAAACAGTCAGATATTCTGGCAATGTCAGTAGAAGAAGCTCGTCGCGTCTTAAATTGCGATCGCGTGGTAGTCTATGGTCTTAATCGAGATTCCTACGGAAAGGTAATAGCAGAATCAGTCGCCCCTGGTTGGACAAGATCTATTGGTATAACTATTCAAGACCCTTGTTTTGAAACTAGGTATCTGGAAAAGTACCAAAATGGTCGAGTTGAAGCTTTAGACAATATCTACAAAGCAGGTATGACCCTCTGCTACGTCGAGCAACTAGAAAAATTAGAGGTTAAAGCCAATTTAGTTACGCCCATCATAGTAGAAAATAAAATTTTCGGCTTGTTGGTAGCCCATCATTGTGAGCAACCCCATAAATGGCAACCACAAGAAATTGATTTCTTGAGCAAGCTGGCTACTCAAGTAGGCTTGGCACTAGAGCGTGCGCAACTGATCGCCAAACGAGAGCAGCTAGAAAAGCAAACCGAAACCGAAACCCAATGGACTCAGTTTTTTACCCAGGCTGTTCGACATATCCGCCAATCCCTCCAGCAAAAAGATATTCTCAATATTTCCGTCGAAGAGGTTCGCCGAGCCTTAAAGTGCGATCGCGTAGTAGTCTATAGTCTCAATCAAGACAAATATGGAGAGGTCATTGCTGAATCTGTTACTCTTGGTTGGACGAGAGCCTTAGGAAAAATTATCAACGACCCTTGTTTTGAAGCTAGATATCTAGAAAAGTACCGCGATGGTAGAGTTAGGGCGTTAGACAATATCTATGAATCGGGGATGACTTCTTGCTATATAGAACAACTAGAAAAGCTAGAAGTCAAAGCCAATTTAGTCACGCCTATTATCAATGAGGGTAAGTTATTTGGTTTATTGGTAGCTCACCAGTGTTCTGCTCCCCGTCAATGGCAGCAATATGAAATTCGTTGGGTAACTCAAATCGCTACTCAAGTTGGCTTTGCTCTTGATAATGCCAAGCTGCTTCGCGAGCTAGAACAATCTTCCCTAACAGCGAACAAAATTTTCGATCGGGTGCAACAACAAAAAGAAGTAGCAGATCGACAAGTATCAGAAATATTAGCAGATAGCACTGCTACTTACCAAACTCTTTCTCAAGAAGCCTTACAACAGTCTGAAACAGTTATGGATGTTCTACATCAAATTCAAGAGGTGAGTGATGCTGTTAGAGGTCAAGTAGTGGATATTCAACAAGTTAAACGTCAGGAGCAGCAAGATACCTTAAAGATACAACTCTTACAAGAAACTTTAAATCAGACAGTGGGCAGTATTACTGCTATCCAAGATTCAGTTAACGATGCTGCGGTTAAAATTATGCATTTGAGCCAGTCTTCTCCCAAACTGGTAGAAATAGTCAATCTAATCCAAGATTTAGGCAAACAAATAGCCCAACAGTCTATGAACGTAACTATTGCCATAAGTAGGACTGAGAGAATTCCTCAAGATTCTGTTGTGGAGCTTACCGATACTGTTCTGTCTTCGATGCAACAGTTATACGAAGCCAGCGCGCAAATTAATCCTTTGTTATTCACGCTCGAAACAGCAACTCGCGAGGCAGTAACGGCATTAGATTCTAGTCGGCTAAAGCTAACTAACGGAACTGATGCCCTCAAAGATGTTCAGCAAAAGCTAAATCAGATTCCTCTTGCTAATATTAACAGGGGCTTGCTAGTAGATAAAATTGCTCGTGCTGCCGAAAATCAAATACAGGTTTCTGCTTCTGTGAGGCAATCTATTCAAGAAGTTGCCAACCTTGCTAATAACATCTCGAAGCATTCTTTGGCTATTGCCGAGTCTTTCAACCGACTCGCAGCTTTAACTAAACAACTCTAGAACAAGTCTGAAAATTAATTGGAACTATTTTTGTATATTTGTGTATGAGTAGTGGTACTAAATTGCCCTATTTCGATTATCAAAGAACGCGATCGACGTAAGATGCTTTAGGCAAAGTATCCTTATCAATCAGAGTGTTTAGCGTGCCAATTGTCTCTTGTAAACATCAATCAACAGGGTGTAACCCCGAGCTATTTAAGCTTTTTCAAGAAGAAGCTCGGGAAATCTTAGATTATATTCAGGAAACATTGCTAGAGTTAACACAACCAATAGTGTTGCTTGAGTTTCCGAATCTAACCATAGCTTTAGCTATTGATTTTATGCGTATTCTTCAAAGTGATGCTGCCGATCTGGATATAATTGAAGTCCAAATTTCAGCCTATCGCTTGGAAATTTTACTGAGCTCTATTCAACCAAAAAAAGTTGTTGAGATTAACGAAGTCCAAGCAGGCGAGTCGGCGATCCGCGAACCTGCGTCGCAACAGATTTCACAAGGGGAGGACACGGTATCTGAACTTGGTTCAGATACTCTAGCTGTCCGTGGCGAGGCAACCTCGCCCCATGCCTCCTCCATTTCAGACCCCCGTTCCGCCTTCTTAAGGCGGAGTACCTTGGACTCTAAGCTAAAAAGAGATGTGCTGGAAGCTGGTGAAGCTCTGAAATTGTCCTTACTTCCTTATCTCAATACAGATCGAGCAGCAAGGGCCCGTGTTGCCTTAGAAACACCACCATCTCTCGCCTGCAAGGATAGCAAATTAGACTCTACTCGAACAATAGGGATTGAATCATTCACCCTAGATGAGTTCAAAATATTAGAAGATATTGAAAATATTCATCCTGGGTCTTCAGAACTAACCCTACAAACTGCTAACTTACTTGTTTGGTTAGTAGGTTCTGACATCTTTACCATACCTTATGACAGGATTGAAGCCAACCTAATGCCCAAAGCCGAACAGATTATTCAAACAGGGGGACAGGACTTTCTACAATGGCAACAACAAACTATCCCCATTTATCGATTATCTGAATTGCTGAAGGGTTTTACTCTGCCAGAGCTAAATTCTGATTCGACGAGGTCAACTGTATTTTTTTCAGAGATGAAGCTAATACTGATAATTAAGCAAGGTCAGCAACTTATTGCTCTAGAGTCAGCGATCGAGCGTTTAGTTACTCAGCCAGAATTAATTATTCAACCTGTCGCTCATCCTCTTAGCTATTGCTACGGCTTCTCTTGGTGGGAGCAGTGGAGTAGGGTAAGAGTAATTAATGTTGCTGCTTTGCTCGAGCAAATTTGGTAAAAGCAAAATCATTCTCGATTCATTTTTTTCACTTGGCTAATTCTATTCATTGCAATAGCTAAACTTAATTTCATCCGTTTAAAAGCTTCTGCCAAATTACCAATTTCATCATTGGCACTTTGTTCAAATTCTGCATCCATATAACCAGTACTAACTTCTTCTGCTACTCTTGCCATTTTCTTGAGGGGATTAATAACATGCCGATTGAGTAAATAATTTACTAACACAATTACGAGAGCAAAAATAACAGACACAATTGCCATAATAATCACAAAAGATTGGTTAGCCTTAGTAATTACCGTTTCTGCTGGAACAGAAATAATTTGCGCTCCGACAATTTCATTTAGTTTCCAACCCATCCCATTTACGGAACCATAGCGATCGATCACGCTTTTAGGCGCAACATCGGGAGTACTATGACATCGCAAACAGCTTGCATCAGTTATTTTAATAGGACGAGCAATATAAAAAAGTTTGCCTCCAGGAGCCGTGTAGAATCCTCTTTGCTCTCTAACTTCTTCTTTGGCAATAAATTTTTCTACCAATTTTTTCTCAAAAGGATTAGCTTTATCTCTTAGATTACTAGGATTAATAGTAGCTTCTTTATAGAAGAAATTGCGATAATCTCTATCTTTCTGGCGTAACCCTTCAAACACTTCTCTAGCCGAGTAGGCAGGAATAGTTTCAGGTAAAAAAACTGAATCAATGCGATCGGCTAATTCTGGTTGTACCTGGGTGCTAGTGTAGTCTCGCACCGAATTCATCGTTTCAATCAAAATTAATGCTTTATTGGCAATTTGATTTTCTGTGTCTTTTTTAAGTACAAAATTCAAAGCCGTCCCGATTGAAGCTAACCCAGCTATTAAAATTAGCAGGAGAAAAAATGTAAATTTTTTTCTTAATTTCCAATTATTAAACATGATTTTCAAAAATGAGCTATTAATTAACTGCTCTTATTCTTAAATCATAGAATTTTCCCGAAGATTAAATCTAAACTTAGCAAAAACTTAATGCCAAAGGAGACTGTTTCATTGTAGTTAAAAACAGATATAGCCTTTCTCAAATTTCTCCACAGCGCGGTCTATTAAAAATCACCCTCTAAATTTAAAGAGCAATTTTTAAGTGAAAGAATAAGTATTTCCGCTTCAATACGAGTTCGGGTTAACTAGCGCACAATGGGACTGCCATGATGGTGAACCAAATACCATTTTTGTGCCATATTTTGAAAGAGATTGGTTGCTATCGATTGTGCTTTCAGTTTTCTACCTCGACTCGACTGCAACACGGTTTCGCCGACGACTACATAGGCGAGAGCTCGCTCGATTTCTATCTTAATAATTTCGATATCTATTTCCATCGAATCGGTATTTTTAAAAATAGATTCCCAAGAAGCTCGAATCGACTCCCATCCTGTCAGCACTCTCCCCCCAGGGTGAATGCACAAACTAGTTGTGCCCTGCCACCAAAGGAGGTTCATGCCCTTGATGTCCTTATTAGAGAAGGCATGGTAAAAGGCTTGGTTGGCAGCTAAAACCGCTTCTTTATCTGATGAATCAGTCATAAGAAGATTTTACAATTGAGTTCGTTCTTCAGAATAAAACAAAAAGCGACCGCTTGTTGATTCTAACCTCGTAGATCTCTGATTAAACTGATAACTGTTTACTGCTCACTGTTAAACATCATCTTGCCAAGAATAGTCAAAGTTTTGAATAACCATAGTGTAGTAATTTAAACAAAAAGTATAGGATGGAGAGGTGTCTCCATTATGTGTCGTAATAACTATTGAATTATTTTGGTCAATTAATGCTCCCCCGCCAAGGCATAGTTAAAATATTTTCTACTTTTATCCAGTTTGATGGCGATCGCTTTGCTCACTGGGCGATAGATTCTCGTCTACACCGCAACATGACTAAGCTTTTAGCTACAACATCTTCCTCAGAAGCTTCAGAAAATTTCTGGGTAATCTATTGGCATAAAGCTTGGCAAAATCGACCAGGAGGAATAGCACAACAGCATTTATCCGCTTATTTACAAGAAGTTTGTTTTTGGGCTACTAATAAAACTATTTTTGGTTTTACTAGCACTCAGTATACAGTGGCTGACTGTTTTCAGATAGCTATTGCTAGAGTTGATAAAGTCCTCAAAGGCTTCAATCCCCATCAAGGTTGTAGCTTAAAAAATTACGCACAAATTACTTTTAGCAATCTAATTCGCGAGTTACTCAGACAAAGACGAGAAATTGATATTTGTTCTGATTGGGCATTACTCCGCAAACTCAGTCAGAAAAGATTGGAACAGTCTTTAAAAAATGCTGGATTACCAACTAAGACCATTGAAAAGTATCTTTTAGCTTGGAATTGTTTCAAAATACTTTATGTGCCCAATCGTGCTAGTTCGACTCGCAGATTAACTAAGCCTAGCAAAGAAATTTGGTTAGCGATCGCTCAACTTTATAATCGAGAACGTACTACTCAACTCTGCGATCCGGGAGAAAAAGTCAGCGAGGAGACTTTAGAAATTTGGCTATTAGCCTGTGTTAGAGCTACTCGTGCTTATCTTTATCCCAATGTAACTTCTCTCAATCAACCACGACCTGGATATGATTCGGGAGAAATAATGGACACTTTGTCAGGAGAAATAGATGATTCTCTATTAACAGAGATAATTACAGACGAAGAAGTACAAGAACGAGACCGACGGCAAGCCGAAATGAGCAAAGTATTGATTACGGCTATTGATACTTTAAAACCAGAAGAACAAAAACTATTAGAGCTATATTACGCTCAAAAATCGACTCAAGCAGAAATAGCAACAGAATTGGGAACTAAGCAATACAACGTTTCCCGTAAATTAGCCCGCGTCCGAAAATCTCTGCTTAAATCTCTAGCACAATGGAGTAAAGAAAAATTGCATATTTCCTTAACATCAGACGTACTCAAGGACATAAGCGAATTACTAGAAGAATGGTTAACTGGTCACTACCATCATCAATAATTTAATTACTATTAGGAGTACTCGATCATGTCTGATGTAGCCTTATTCGATCCTACCCAATTATTTCTCGAACTTGACGAAGTAACTATCAACAAGGCTTGGTTAAAAAGTCAAAAAGCAAACACCTCTGCTAGCCGTTGGCAAACTTATCTCAATCGCCTCTGTATGATGGTATTTTTGCCTTGGCTAAAAGAAGAGCAAAACCAGTCTCCTCAAACCGATTCTTTTCAGACTAATTACTGGGAATTAATTAATGGTAGCGCGATCGAAGTAGGAGATGCCAAATTTCTCCTCGTACCTAGCGAAGCCAGCGACTTAAGTGAAATGCGAGTTCCCCAAGAATGGGTAGATATTCCTAGTTGGGTTGCGGATTACTATTTAGCAATACAAGTCAGCGTGGATGATGGCTACATTAGAGTTTGGGGTTATGGAACTCATCAACAATTAAAAACTAATGGCGTTTACAATCATAGCGATCGCACCTACTCTTTAACAGAAGATTATCTTATTAACGATATTAATGCTCTGTTGATAGCTAGAGAATTATGCAGTACAGAAGTTACTCGAGTTCCTGTCGAACCAGTATCCACAATATCTGCCACTCAAGCAGAAAATTTAATTCAACGTTTGGGCAATCCTGAGATTTTACTACCCCGTTTAGCTATTCCTTTTACCTTATGGGCATCTCTAATCCAAAATGAGTCTTGGTGCAAGCGTCTTGTCGAAAAACGTCGCGGAACATCAAGCGGAATTCCAGACAGAGGTTCGGTATTACAATGGCTACAAGCGGGAGTTACTAATCTAGCTCGAGAACTGGGCTGGCGGGAAGTAGAATTTCAGCCTAGTGTAGTCGGTGCTAGAGGTATTGCTACTTCTTCTCAAGAAGGAATTACTCCGACAGCAAACGTTGCTCTTGCTAAACAAATTCAGATCGATAAAAGTCCTTATGAACTGAAAATTTTACCTTTAGATATAGAAGAAGGAATTTGGGGCTTTGAATTACGTAGCCTTATTTTAGGGGGAAACATTCCTGCTGGCTTCAAATTAAAAATCCTCACTGAAGATTTAGAAACTTTTGAAGGTAATGAAGATCTAGCAACTACCGCAGTTGAAAAACTATATTTAGAAGTCGCTTTAGAATCAGGAGAAGGTTTAGTTTGGGTGGTCGAACCGACTCCCGATGAATATCAACCAGAAATTCTGCGTTTTTAATATGGCTCGATCGGACTATCGATGCTCTTAATTTAACTAAAAAACTGGTAACTTTTGCTCCTGATATTGTGGTTGCACCATTTCATTGACGTTTTGAGAAAGACGGCAATTTTTACATCAGCATTCTCAATCCTGATATATTTCTACATTATAAAAATTGGAAAATCGAGTTAGATTGGAACCTAATTAACATCAAACTCGACTTATATAGATAATTGAAGTTTATTTCCCATTGTCGGTAGTAAGCTTGGTAAGCTGTCAGGCAAAAAGTTTGTCTATTGAGGTTGACGGGGGGACACGGAGAAGGGGAGACGGGGAGAGGATTTGATGGTTTGTTATCTAATTAAAAAATATACAGTTTAAATGCGTCTCAGCTTATCTCTATTCCACTAGTAATGAATGGTGGAATAGAACTTAATTATATTCAAAAGTGAATTGTAAAGCGATCGACTTTGTTTTCACCACTCTTTTTTATACAGGAAAGCTAGGGGAATAGATTTACAGTTTAAATACAAAACTTGATAAAATTTTTATAGAACAATAGTTTTAATAATCGTATTATAAAAGCATGATTAATAACTACCAATATAAATAAAACTCATTACAGAATCAAAGCCATTACTTGATTTTTGGTTTTTTATTTAAAGACACGTGTAGAGTAATTTAAAAATGTAAGACATTACAAAATACAGTTTTTTTTCAAGTAAGACATACACATTGTCTCAATATCTATATACAAATAATGATGCTATTTTTTAAATATTTTTCTCAATTATCTTTATTAACAATTACTTCTCTAGTTAGTAGTTTTTTTATTGCCAATTTATCAGCTAAAGCTGCGACTTTCTCTTTATCTGAATCTATTTTAGTTATCGATAATTTTAGTGTTACACCGCAAAATCCCTCGGTTGAAAGTAATAGTAAGACAGTTACATCCTCTGGAGGTACTCTCGATCTTGCCGAAGCTAATGCTGAGGTTAACACTATTTTTCAAGCTAACTCCGATTCTGCTTTTCTTAGTACTAATTTGTTCAGTGATGCGTTTGGAGATGGAAAGAGGTTTTTTGGAGTTGGAGAATCATCCTCATTTGCAGTAGGGAATTTTTGGCTCCAGGCCAATCAAACTTTGAGTTTTGATTTTGTTACGACTATAGCTATTTTCAATCAAGTTGATACCCCACTAGATGGTAGTGCATCTGGTTTTAGCGGGGTTAATTTCTTATTGTTAGATGAGAATAGCAAGAGGGTTTTAGGCGATTTTACTGCTATTGGTAATGTCGATACAAATTTAGCTGAAGACAAAGACGACGATTTTATTTTTGTAGATAGCAGCAATAATGTATCTCTTTATGGTAGTCAATATCAGGATTTTGAGGGAAATACAGAGTCAGCAGAACTTTTCTTGGAAGGTTCGTTTGCGCAATTTTTTGACAGTACCACGGAAGTCAGATTGGAAGTAGCAACTCTTAGTAGTTCTTGCGTCCAAGCACCTCAAACCAGCGATCCTTGTACCAAAGTACCAGAACCAGACAACACTACTGCTACTCTGATAGTCGGTTGTTTAGTATTAGGAGTAGTTTCTCGATTAGCTATGAAAGGATAGATTTCGGTTTGACGGCTCACTGCCCCAAAGAATTGGTCAGAGATTCTTATATCAATTCTCGAATATAGCGAGAGACTTGGGTGATGTCAGGGTGTAGGGGCGCGAAGGGGGCTTGTATCAACAGAATCTAACGGAGAGCCGATAACTTAACTAGTTTAAGCCCCCTTGCGCGGGTGTAGGGTGTAGAACAGAATCGCGCTATTCGCTGTTATGGTCAGTATTCTTTTAATCTTTTGTCCTTTTGTTCCAGCTATTTTAAGGGTCTGAGGATAAACACGAAGCTGAATACTTTCTTGTGCATTAACTTTTATTGGAGCAAGCAATAGCGATCCTGCGATCGCGACAGACAAAAAGCGATTTAAAATCCGAATATACTGAGATTTTATCTCGAATATGAGCAAAATAAGCAGTCTAACTTCAATTTAAATAATTGTATTACGCTGTAGATACTCAAATAAATTTCCTAGATTTTTCTTAACACTTAAAGCTGACAAACAAACTTCTTTAAGGCGCGATTGGATTTCTGTAATGCGATCGAGCTTTTAACAAACCTCAGCCAAGTAACTGATGGTAGTTCCTACAGAAAATATTTTAGGTGTAAAGGGTCGCTATTAATCTACTAGCGTCGCCATTACTCTTAAAAAAATTCAGCAAAATTGAGATAGATTTTAAGCTCTTTCTCAAAAAAAACTGTCATACATTGAATAGAAATTCCATCCGAAGAAAGCAAGCGATAACTTGCCCATAACTATGCTTGAACTAAATCTACCTCTAACCAATGCAGCCAGTCTTACCCCAGGATTAGCTAATGGGTTCGGCTTAAATCTGCCAGAACTATTACACAATGTTTTATTGTGGATTCAAAGCTTAGGTTATATTAGCGCGATCGCTTTTATTCTGCTCTATATTGTTGCCACAATTGCCCTAGTTCCAGGATCGATTCTTACTTTAGGTGCAGGAGTAGTATTTGGCGTAGTTTGGGGTTCAGTATATGTCTTAATTGGGGCTATTATTGGAGAAACTTTTGCCTTTTTACTCGGTCGATATTTAGCACGGGATTGGATTGCTAGAAAAATCCAACCTAATCAGACATTTGCTGCCCTCGATCGGGCTTTAAATCAAGAAGGTATCAAAATCATCTTATTAACTCGTCTTTCTCCCATATTTCCCTTTAGTTTATTGAATTATGCTTTTGGCATAACTGGAATCTCACTCAGAGATTATTTTATAGGTTCAATTGGTATGATTCCCATGACAATCACTTATGTTTATCTGGGTTCTCTAGCAGGAGATTTAGCAACTATTGGGGAAGCAACCGAGCTAGCTAATCCCGAACTACAATTGATGATTAGGTTTATTGGTTTTCTGGCTACTTTAGCAGCAACAGTTTATATTACTCGCATTGCTCGCCGAGCTTTAAACAAAGACTTAAACCATAATTTGATGTGATGATCGAACTTCTCAGATAACCTCTAAGAATACTTGACTAATTTCTTGCCACACTTGGTACAAAACTTGCCATCAGTCGGATTCCGATGACCGCAATTGCCACAAACAATATGATTTTGGACTGGATTAGAAGACTTCCGCACAGTATTACTAATATTGCTTGAACGAACTTTGGTTCTTATATTAGCTTGTGCAACAGGTTTAGAAGTCTGTCTTGGAGTTACGGGAACGGATTCTCTAGATATTTGATGCCTTTGAGCAAAATGTTCCATCAGCATTCGATGGTAAAAGACGTAACCCCCACCTACTTTTTTCATTAAAAGACGTTCTGAAGCATAATCAAGGAAGCGAGCATAGTTCCAGGGAATGTACTTTTTGCAATAAAGGATAAGACGCAAAGTATAGTGTTGAATTAAAACTATTCCTGAACAATAATTCTATTAAATCCATTTTTTATTTAAGATTAATTTTTCTAAATCTTTTTGATTATAACGATTAAATTTTGAGCGCAGTTCGAGCGCGCAGGTTTCACTTCTCGAGCGCAGCTTTCATTCAGGTTTCGAGCGTAGTTTTCAAGTCTCGATCACAGCGGGAGTCCACTTCATTCTCATTAACCGTAGCTAATTGCTAGTAAACTGAAATAGCCAAATTGATAAAAAGCTTTATTCTCAAAGATTACAGGCTCGTTTTTATATCGAACTCAGGTCAATCGCATAGTTAATATGTTGCACGATCGCATTAGCTTGAACCTCGCTATAACAAGCATTGAGTATAACGCACTCAATCTGCTTATCAAACAGCTCAAACAGATTAGACAGAGCGTCTGTACTAACTACTTGTTCTTGTCCAGCTTGATTTTGTAGTACCAAACCTTCCTCTCTAGTTCCATGCCCGCAAAAATGGACAATTCTGGGTTCATGCTCTAGAAATAAAACCTGCAACTCTTCTGGACGCACTTCTGGCTCAAACTTTGTCTCGAATTGAGACTGGTTTTTGGAGCGTTTGATGACATTCTGCAAGTCCTTGATTTCTCTGTCTAACTTGAGGTCATTTCTGGGATTTGAGGATAAAATCAGAATTTTTTTCTTCATCGAAATTCTCTAATTTGTCACGGTGATTTGTATCTCCTGCGTTGCCCATTCTGCTTCAGGATCTGGTTCGTACACAAAAGCGCGAGTTCGATCGGGAGGATTATCTACATCATTACCAATAGCAGTCAAAAGCTCGTTCAGAGGGCTGATTGGTTGATTTCCAGAGCGCGTTTTTAATTCTTCATTCGGATTATTTCCTCTTGATTGAGGCTGTTCGTCCAGAGAAGGTAACATTAACCACTGAAAGTTAGCTAATCCCTTAGTGGCAAATACTTTTAGGGTTTCCTTCGTTTGCTGATAATCTTCGGGTAGTCGCAAACGCAGCTTCGTATATGCTTCTTGACCTGAATCTAAAGGAATGAAAGAAGAAAAGTCTCCTTGAATGGGAACTTGGGAAATTGCCCAAGTTGGCTCTATATCCAATACGGCAACATTGAGTGTTTGAGAATAGGTATTCTTGATTTTTAAATACGATACTTCCTTGGGTTTCAAAGATAGGTTTTGCTGCTCGGGAAATGGTTGTTTATTCTTATCGCACAACTGAAATTCTAGATACTCAGTCAAGTCAGAAGCAGGATTATCTAATTCTTGCACTGCTTGGTATTTAGCCAAATGTACCAAGCGAGCGACTACTTTTTTAGGAGCTTCTGGCTCTTCTATGCTTAACGCTGGACGTAGGTTTTGAATTGGCATCCCAATACATATTTCATAGGTGCCATCTCTGCCAACAGCTACCTGATAGTGTGCTTCTTCCCCTTCTTTGACTTCTACTACCCAACCATTTCCTGCTAAAGCTTGGCGCACTTTTTCTAAAGCTGCTGTTTGTTTATCTACTAAATCTGCTGGTAAATCCTGTTCTTTATCTCCTGCTTGTTTTTCAGCGAATAAACGAACTTTGCGAATTAAATCTACAGGTGCAGCTACCATTACCGCCGAAGCACCAGGTTCGATTTTGCCTTTAACCTCTATTCCTCCTGCTGCTGCATCTAAAATTTTGGCGGTTGATTTATCGGCTTGAATATCATCTGTTATTTCGGCGATCGCTATCTGTTGGGTTTTATCAGAGAAGTCGCTAACACCAACAGGATAAATCGCAAAGCGAGTACCACTACTCAACCCGGCTGCTAATCCCGCATCTAAGGTAATTTCCGCTCCATCTCCAGCTACATCGATGACGACTAAGGTGTAGGGTTTATATTCTCGGCGATCGCCTAGTATTTGGCGATCGCCATCTCCCATCAAAATCGGTAATTGTTGGGGAAACTTGCTCTGAATCATCCCTTTAACCCGATTGTAGAGAGACTTGTAGGTTAAGACAGAAGTACTGCTAGTCAAGGTGTCCATCATCCAGTAGGTCAATGCACCGTTGCGTTGTCCCCCATTCACTGCATACTCATAGGCATATTCTGAAGGACGACAGGCTGCTAAGAATACATAATCTTTATTGGGTAGCCAGCCACCAGAAAGATCGGGTTCTGCTTGAGTTAAAATGCGCCAGTTATTCAATAACTCTTCACGGGATGCCACTAAACTATTTTTGCTTCTAGTGGTAGTGTCAACTAAATTATTTTCATTTCCCCGAATCGCACAATCTCCTCTGGTTGCACCTCCAGAATGACAACTATCAAAAATCACTGTCACGATACAACCTTTGTCAGTCAGACGTTTCAGCAAGGTAGCCATCTCTACATCCCGCAAATAGCGACCATTTGAACTGCCAATATCCATCGGCACAATTCCTTCATCCTGCCGTTGCTCGCCCTCTAGTTCTGGATAAATAGTAACAGCTCGTCCTCCATGTCCAGAGTAGTGAATATATACTTGCTCTCCTGACTGTGCAGCAGCAGTTATCTCTTCAAAAGCCTTGACAATATTTTCATAAGTAGGGGGTACATTTCCTTCTGCGGCTCTTATTTCAGACAGCTCTTTACTTTCTTCAACAGGTGCAGTCAGGTTCCAGATTTGCTCTGGAGAAATTTGCAATGTTTTTTTGAGATAACCCGCTACTAAATCAATATCTCCCACGCATCCCCCAAGGTTTTTATAAATTGGGGGGGAAGTCTGGATAGACTCATAAAGATCAATCCCAATTAGCAAAGCATAAAATTTAGATTCAGTTGTCTTAGTCATAGTGCAAATGTTTTATAGTTTATTTCTAAGATATTGATATCGGCAACTTCAAAAAGATCGTTAACTGGGTTAGGAGCTAGGGTATTGATTCTGTATAGATTGTCGCCAAAATCCTTCATGCTATTTTTCTGTTTCGAAAGTAACTCTCCCAGACGCTTCATTCCAAAATTCTCCAATGTGGGGGAAATCGTGAGTAAAGGTAGCAGAGTATCCTTCAAGATTGTGATCTTCGTAAAGAGTTATTTCAGCCATTTTATTTCTTCTGAATTAAGATCTTGATGTTAACTCAATAATGTTTCTAAATTTTTTAAAGAACAATAGGAAAAAATCAGGTTTTGTCTGGTGATTAAATCAGAAAAAATCAGGTTTTGTCTGGTGATTAAATCAGAAAAAATCAGGTTTTGTCTGGTGATTAAATCAAAAAACTCTTACTGCACAAGGTTTTCAGGGAATCACAACAGTCGAGTAATAAATTTAATGAGAGGTAAGCACAATGGTATCTTTATTATCTAAATCTGATATTCAAGCTCTAAATATAGATACGGTAGAAAGAGCTATTGTTTTTTCTTGTACTGTCCTAAGAGCTTCATTGGTAAGGACAGACAATAAGAACAATAAAGCAACAGATATTAGGATAAGCCAGAATATAAGCAAAGATGGCAACTTTATCCTTTTAGAAAGCAGTATTCCTTACGATAGTTTCTTGTTTAACAAGTTTGGGGGCAACCTACTCAGATTCATTAATGAGCTAAGTAACGCTAAAGTTGCTATTGATTCAATTGATTATAGATTGAGTATTAGCTCTACCTCTACTCCTGTTATTCCTGACTACGATGATTCTTATGTTGATAGTTTCGAGAGATATCTAGTTTATTATGCTTTTATCCTACAAGCTACTCTAGCAAGTAGAAATGAATATGTTGATATTAAAACCTTAGATGAGAATCCAACTGGAGCAATATTAAAGCTTAAATTTAAATTTCCTTTTGATTACAGTAAATGCCTCTTAGGAAGTAATTATGTAGGGACAGTAGAGAGAATTGTTACAGATAATTATAACGATACAAGAAATAATTTATTTATTATAGCTTCTTTTTAAATTGATACAAATAATTACAGTAATATTCTTGATAATTCTAATTTATTGGACAATAATATATTATTGACTAATTAAAAATTGTCAGGAATTTTATCATGGCTGATTATCAATCGAATAAAGTAGAAATCTTTCCCAATATTAATGATATTCCTGTCGCCCCAACATCATCTACTGGTGGGAACATCAGTCACTTATATAATCTATACAACAGCTTAATTGATTTATTAGAAACGGATATCAATACTTTACAAAATACATCTGTTACTGATTACTCAACAGATATTACAACATTACAAACTGATGTAGGTAATTTACAAACTTCTGTAAGTAGCAATACTAACAATATTTCAACTAATGCCAACGGGATAGCAACTAATCTTAATTCTATTGGAACGTTAAACACAAACGTTAGTAGTTTACAAACATCTATAAATAGTAATATTGCTAATATTAGTTCAATAGATAAACCATATTGCCAGAGGGTTTGTAAGGAAGGCTCTTCATCAGTGATGACCGCGATGCGGTTCTTTGACTCCCTTGACATTAGCCAACACGATATTACAATGACATTCTCCATCCAACCACAAGCGGACATTGTGATAGAGAACTGCTTCTGCTTTCGGAGGCCAGAGATACATTATTTCAATGGGATGTCGTCTTGGTCCATGAAGCTTCACATCACAAGGGACGCGTAAACACTCTTTGCCAAGTAATCTCTTGTAGCCAACTCATCAGGTCATGGTTGGCAAATCCTCGGTCTGCCAAGAGCATGATATCAGGATAATTAGATAATAGTCGATGTGCTAA
>JASJDJ010000130.1 GCA_030065635.1 Xenococcaceae cyanobacterium MO_188.B32 | reverse complement strand
GGATTTCCTTAATCCATTGGGCTAGTGAGTTAACGAACACCATCAATAAGGATAATTCCTATGAATACAATTACAATCGAATATCTCTCTACACAAAACCCTGGCTCATACCAGGGTTTTTGATTCAATGGCTTTAACTATCTGGAGCTGAATCAAATGACCATTATTCATCTTGTCGCTACACAATTTGCTGCATTACTGGTCTACCGTACCAGCAATCATCTCCACTCCTATCGAATTCTCCTCAAAGATGGTTTTGTGTATTATCCTCAAGAACTCTACTCCTATTCCTTTACCGCCCTCAAAGTTGCCGAAGCACAACTTAGCCACATCATTGCTTCTCAACCATAATCAATCTACAGCTAGACTAAAATTAGAATAAAGGCTATTGACAATATCTCCATGTTAACAACACTATACACTACTGTTCGTCACGGAATCATTGAAATATCCGAGCAAGTCGAACTCCCTGAAGGTACAAGAGTTTTAGTGACAGTATTACCCGACAATGAAACCTCATTCTGGAGCTATGCCAGTCAAGATTCTTTAGAGCGGGTTTGGGATAATTCAGAAGACGATATTTATGCCGAACTACTCGAAGAATAATATTGTACTAGTTCGTTATCCTTTTTCAGATTTGTCTAACTCTAAAGTTAGACCTGCTATTGTGGTCAGTACAACTCATATTTCACAAGATATTTTCATCGTACCTTTAACTAGCAAAATTACTTCTTTATTACCTGGCGAATTTATACTTGCTGATTGGCAAAAAGAAGGTTTAAATGTTCCCACCGCCGTTAAAAGAGGTATCTTTACTATTGATAACAAGTTAGTGAATTAGCAAAATCTCTCAGAAGTTAGTTGGGAATCTAAATAATCTTCTCCCCTTAGAACTATACTTGTAGTACCAAAACTTGCTGTCTTGTTTAGACGATTTTTCTGCTGTGCGTATTTAACAGTGATGCAATCGCGGAAAATACGAAGTTGATGACTGATACCAGTTAACTTCAGGGCGAGATGTTCGCATTCTTGATAGAAAGAAAGAGGTAAAAGTTTGAGTAAGTAGGCAGCAAACAGAGTTAGTAAAGTACGATTGGGTTCGCTGAACACAATTTGCCAATGAGTAGCTAAAGCTTGATGAGTTAACTTGACCGCCAGATCTGCATTTTTGAGGCGTACGGCACGACGAGCTAGATAGCGCAGTTGATAGGCTCTGGCGGAGTTTTCCCACTCGGCAAGTAATTCAGGTGAGTGATCGCGGTGTTTGTCGATCATTTGTTCCCAAGAATCAAATTGTTTGAAGAGATTAGCAGAAAGTCCTTTGCCGTTGACACGGTATAAAGTTAAAGCTTCAGGAATACCTTCAATTTGCCAAGAAGTTTCAGCAGCTATTCTCAACCAACATTCAATATCTTCTGATTGACGGAAATTTTCATCAAAGTAAAAATTTTCTACTTCTCCGTGGAGATTATCTTGAAAACAGATGGCTTCAAATACTTGCCGACGAATTACTGGTGCAGAGCCATTCCCAATAGGATTACGGCAGAGGAGATGGGAAGGAGTAATATTTTGGAGTTTGGGCATTTGGTAAATACCTAAAGATTGACCCTCGCTATCAATAAATTGAGAACGACTGAAACTAACTCCCACTTGAGGATTAGATTCTAAATGTTGTACGTGTCGGGCTAATTTTTCAGGTAGCCAAAGATCGTCCGAGTCGAGAAAAGCTAAATAATCCCCTTGAGCGTGACGAATTCCTGTGTTTCTTGCCCCTGCTAAACCGCGATTTTTTTGACTGATAATTTTAATCCGCTTATCTCTAAACTGTTGGCAAATTTCCCGACTGCGATCGGGGGATTCATCGTCAACAATCAATAATTCAAAATGGGGATAGGTTTGATTCAGAATAGATTTAATTGTTTGGGCAATATAGTTTTCGACATTATAAACGGGAACAATTACAGAAACGAGCTTCATGGGGATACCTTAACTTGCGATTAATTTAAGTATGGTTAGCTCCTGTTGGCGATCGCGTCTGCGTTAAGCTGCGTTTTGTATAACTTCTTGTATAACTTTGCCAATCACTAAATTAATGTCTAAACAAGAACGGGAAAAGATTCGTCATTTACTCGTGGTAGAAGACGAACGGGGAAAACGAACTTTTCCACTAGAAGCAGAAACCTATTCTCTCGGTCGAGATTCTAGCAATTCAATTGTGCTTCACGGAGACTTGATTTCGCGTCAGCACGCGACGATTTTACGCATTACCGTTCCCGAAAGCGACCGCTCTTTTTTTCGCATTATTGATGGCAGTTTTAATGGCAAAAGAAGTACCAATGGCATCTCAATTGACCGTCAAAAATGTCTCTCTCACGATCTCAAACACGGAGATATTATTGAGTTTGGGCAGAAAATCCGCGCTAAATATTATGCTTTCTCTAATTTGTCAGATTCTGAATATGCTCAATTTTGTCAAGTAGATGATGTTTCGGGTCTTTTATCCCAAGCTACTAATTCTTTTAAAACTTTAATTGCTCCAGAAAACGATTCTGTCGATGCTAACGATATTGCCTTGGCACGTTTAGCTTCCTTTCCCGAATTAATTCCTAATCCAATTATTGAAATAGATTTATCAGGGAAAATCACCTATCTTAATCCAGCAGCAATTCGTCAATTTCCCCACTTAAAAGCAATGGAAAACAAACATCCAATTTTGGCAGAATTTCCCGATTTAGTTCACCAGCAACCAGAAAATTCCTTTACGCGAGAAATTAGTATAAACAGTGCCGTCTTTGAACAAGCAGTACATTATCTTCCCCAAAGTGATTTAATTAGAATCTTTCTGGCGAATATTACCGAACGCAAACGAGCAGAACAAGAAAGAGAACAACGCGATCGCTTATTACAAGAGGCGATCGCAGCTCAAGATCTTAGCTTTGAACAACGTCTTCAGCATTTACTCAAGATAGGATGTGAGTGCTTTGCTCTAGAAGTTGGCTTTGTGGGCAAAATTGAGCAGAATCTGATTCAACAACAAGCTATTTATCTCAATAGTAAGCTCGATTCCTATTTAAATCTTGCTCATTTTCCCCAAGAGATTAATTGGTTTCTCTGGCAGAAAACTTTAGTAACGAAAGAACCGATTTATTTCGATCGAAGCACAGAATATTCTACTTTAGAATCTGTGACTACCTATGTCGGTACGAGTATTTTAGTGGCAGGAAAAGTTTACGGTCTGCTCGGTTTTTTTAGTAGCGTGCCAAGACAGTCTTCTTTTAGCCAAGCAGAACAAAAACTTTTAAAGCTGATGACTCAATGGTTGGGAAGTGAAATTGAACGTCAACAGATTCAAGTTAGTCTCGAACAACAATACTTTAAAACAGTTTTGCTCAGACATATTACTGAGGAAATTCGTCAAAGCTTAAATGTACAGCAAATCGTTCAAACTACGGTAGATCAAGTTGGTGCAGCTTTTAGTGTCAGTCGCTGCATCATTCATCGCTATTTAGAAGGCTCTACTCCCACAATTCCCTGTGTTGCTGAATATATCAGCTACAATACACCCTCAATGCTCAATTTAGAAGTTCCCGTTGTCGATAATCTTCATGCTCAAAAAGTATTGAGTCAAGAGCAAGCTGTTGTCAGCAATGATGTCTTTCAAGATCCATTGCTTAAGACTGTTTCTCCTGTTTGTCAGCAATTACAAATGAAATCGATAATTGCCGTACGTACCTCTTACAAAGGACAGATTAACGGAGTAATTGCTCTGCATCAATGCGATCGCCAGCGATACTGGCAAAAAGATGAAATTGAATTGATAGAAGCAGTGGCTGCTCAGGTCGGAATTGCTCTAGGTCAGGCACAATTATTAGAAAGGGAAACTTTACAAAAAAGTCTTTTAGCCGAACAAAATCAACAATTAAATGCTGCTAAAAAAGCTGCTGAAACAGCAAATCAGGCAAAAAGTCAATTTCTGGCTACCATGAGCCATGAAATTCGTACTCCCATGAACGCTGTGATTGGGATGACAGGACTATTGCTTGATACCGAATTAAATGATCGGCAAAAAGAGTTTACAGAAACTATTCGCAAGAGTGGTGAGGTATTGCTCTCTTTAATCAATGATATTCTCGATTTTTCTAAAATTGAAGCGGGAAAACTAACTTTAGAAACCTATCCGTTTGAACTTAAAACTTGCATTCAGGAAGCTGTCGATTTAGTCTTACCTCAAGCTAATACCAAAGGAATCAAGTTAGTCGAGCGACTAGAGTCATCAGTTCCTCAGATTCTTGTTGGTGATATTGCGCGATTGCGACAAATTTTAGTTAATCTGCTCGCTAATGCCGTAAAGTTTACCGATCTAGGTCAAGTTGTCGTGTCTGTATCGGTAATAGAAACTTTAGTCGAAGCCACTAAATCTATCTCTAGACTACAGTTTGTAGTCGAGGATACAGGTATTGGTATTCCTACCGAACAACAAAAATATTTATTTCAGTCTTTCAGTCAAGTAGATGCCTCGACTAAACGCAAGTATGGAGGAACTGGATTGGGGTTAGCGATTAGCAAGCAATTAGTAGAGTTGATGGGAGGAACTATCTGGGTAGAAAGCCAGGGATGCTTTACTGGTAATCCCGATCCTAACTGGCAAGCTTCCCCAATTAATCGAGAAAATCCAGTCGGGTCTAGATTTTATTTCACAATTTTAGTAGAGTCTGCTCTCTCTTGTATTCTTCCTCAAACTTCTGAGCGAGCGCGTAAATTGCCAGTTAATAATGCAAATAAAAAACCTTTACGAATTTTACTGGCTGACGACAATAGTGTTAATCAAAGGGTAACTTCCCTCATGCTAGAAAAATTAGGTTATCGAGCAGATGTGGTTAGTAATGGTTTAGAAGCAGTTGATGCCGTACAAAAAATACCGTACGATGTAGTGTTGATGGACGTAGAAATGCCAGAAATGGACGGTTTAACGGCTACAAACCACATTTTAGCCGAAAAATCAGCAGAAACATCCCCTTACATTATTGCTTTGACTGCTTATGCCATTTCAGAATCACGCCATCAATGTTGGCAAGCAGGAATGAAAGATTTTTTAGTTAAACCAATTCGCTTAGAAGATTTAGAACTGGCATTACAAAGAGCAACTCAAATTATTAACAAATTACCATCGCCAGAACCAAAGACTCTCGTTACGCAATCAGGTAACGATACCGCACCAGCCAAAACTGAACAGCCAATTCTAGACCATCAAGTTTTAAATAGTTTACGTCGTTTAGCAGGAGCCAAGGCAAAAACCTTCCTAGCAGAAATAATCAGTCAGTATTTAGAAGACAGTCCGCAAAAACTTCAAGAAATCCAACAAGCTATAGATAACAATGATACTCAAGCTTTACGTCAAGCTTCTCACAGTCTACGTTCTAGCAGTGCTAATTTAGGGGCTGTAACTATTGCCGATCTCTGTAAACAACTAGAAAACCTGGCTCGCTCTGGGACAACTCAAGGAGCTTCGGCGACAATGGAGCAGTTAGCCAAAGAATATCCCCAAGTTAAATTTGCTCTTGAGCAAGAGTTAGTTCAATAGCTCTTAGCAGTTAGCTATTAGCTCTTAGCTGGATTAGCAACGAAAACTAACCACTAACCACTAACCACTAATGACTAAAACTAACAAAACCCCTTTAATTCTTATAGCAGATGACGATCGCACGATGCGGTCATTACTCAATCTAGCCATGGAAGAAGAAGGCTATCAAATTACAGAAGCGAAAAATGGCGAACAGTGTCTTTCTGAGTATGCTCATTTTCAACCCGATCTAATTTTATTAGATGCAGTGATGCCAGACCTAGATGGTTTTACCTGCTGTAAAAAGATTCGTAGTTTACCAGGAGGCGAGCGCGTGCCCATTTTGATGATTACGGTACTTGACGATCGAGAATCTGTGGAGCAAGCTTTTCAAGCAGGAGCAACAGACTATATTACCAAACCGATCCATTGGGCAGTATTATCTCAGCGAGTTCGTCGTTTGCTGACCAGTAATCAAGCTTGGCTAGAAGTAAATGCAGTTAAAGAAGAATTACGTCAGCAACAAGCCTGGGAAGAATTAATGAGAAATATTCTTCAGCAATTATCTGTTCAAGACTCGATTCAGCCAATTCTGACCGCTATTCGTGAATGGGTGCAAGCATCAAGGGTATTACTGTATCGATCGACAACTGAAAATTGGTTTGAGTCTGTAGCAGGGGGATTTCCTTCAATAAGAGAATTTTCTGGAACAGACTTGAATTTAGTCAGCGAATATGGGGAACAATATCAACGAGGGAAAACAGTTGTCATTGGCGATGTTTCTCAAGCTAACTTACCATCTGCTTTAATTGAACAATTTCGGCAATTAAACACTCAGGCTTTGTCTGTAGTACCGATAATTAAAGCTAGTCAGGTTGTGGGCTTGTTGTCCATTCATTTTTCTGAGACTTATTCTCAATGGGAAGAGTTAATCTTAAATCGATTTGCGGATCTAGGAAAATTACTGGCAATGACACTCGAATAAAAAATCACAATCATAACCAATTATGGCAAAGCGATCGCTCAAAGCATCTACCTTCGGAATTGAGAAAGCTAAAAGAGCTTTTGAGCGTATTGGCTGGACGCAAGAATATTTAGCTGCGGAGGTAGGTTTATCTACCCGTCAGTCAGTTTGGAAATTTTTTAAAGGCAAACCCATCGAACGTCACATTTTTATCGATCTTTGTTTTCAATTAAATTTACATTGGCAAGATATTGCCGATCTACCGTCAAGAGACCAGCTTTTAACCGAGCAACCTACAACCTATGTCGCTTCAAATCCATCAGATGCCAGTCAACTGGTCACTATAGCGCGAGCGCAACTCCAAGGACAAGTTGAAGCTCAGTGTGGCACAATTCAATCCTTCTTTGAATTTGCCCAACCTTTACCTCTAGAAAATATTTACACTAACCTCAACGTACTCACTCGCCTGAGTAATCAACGCTGGTTAGAAGTAGCCGATCTGCAAAGTTCAAGCGGACGCTCTTTAGGATTTACCGCTCCAGAGAGGGAAACTATTTCTGCTCTCGATGCAGTAACTAATCAGAACAAACTGATGCTATTGGGTAAACCAGGAGCAGGTAAAACTACCTTTTTACAACATCTTGCACTGCAATGTATTCGGGGAAATTTTAAAACTGATTGTATTCCTGTCTTTATTGTTCTACGAACTTTCGCCGTCCAAGCTAAAGAATGTCAGGATTTTAGTTTACTAGGTTATCTTCAACGTTTTTGTAATAATTACAATCTTTCTTTAGAACAAATAAAAAGTTTACTACAACAGGGTAAAGTTTTAATTCTCCTCGATGGATTAGATGAAATTCCCCAACAATACGAACAGGAAATTTTTCAACAAATTCAGCAATTTGCTCAGCTTTATTATCAAAACTCTTTGATTATTACTTGTCGCATCGCTGGACAACAATATCGTTTTAATGGCTTTACTTACGTTGAATTAGCAGATTTTAATCCCACTCAAGTAGAAATTTTTGCTAAAAGATGGTTTGTCGCCACTGCAAATAATTCTGAAATTGGACTTACTAAAGCCAACCAATTTTTAGAACAACTTCACCATAGAGCCAATCAACCAATTCGCGAATTAGTTACAACTCCCATTCTCCTCAATTTAATTTGTTCTGTCTTTCAGGAGCGATTATCTTTTCCTAGTAAAAGATCGAGATTATATCAAGAAGGATTAGATATTTTATTAGTGCGTTGGGATCGCTCCAGAGGTATCGATCGCGATCGCGCTTACTACAATCTCTCTTTACCAAACAAAATTCAACTTCTGAGCCAAATTGCTGCTGTTAATTTTGAGCAGGGTAACTACTTTTTTGAAAAAAGCCAACTTTTACAAACCATTGCCAATTATTTAGCCACCTTACCTGATTCTCACAAAGATCCAGAAACTCTCCGTTTAGATAGTGAAGCCATCCTCAGAGCTATTGAAGTTCAGCATGGGTTACTAGTAGAAAGAGCCAGAGGAATTTACTCTTTTTCTCACTTAACTTTTCAAGAATATCTCACTGCCAGAAAAATAGTTGCCAGTCCTAATGCTGAAGAATTGAACCATGCTCTGCAAAAGTTAGCCAGTCAGATTACTAACCCTCAATGGCGTGAAGTAATTTTACTAACAGCCAGTATGCTACCCAAGGCAGATTACTTGATGCAGCAACTAAAACAACAAGTCGAGCTAATTTTGGCGGAAGAACCCCAATTACAAGAGTTTCTGAAGTTTATTGACAAGAAAGTTAAAGCGTTATCTTTACCCTATCAACCAGCAGCAGTAAGGGCTTTTTATTTCAGTCTTTTTCACAATCGCGATCTTAACTTAGCCATTGCTCTAGACTCTAAATTAGCCCAGGAACTAGATAACAATCTAGCTTTAGATTTAGCTTTAGAAAGAGCTTTCGCGATCGCTCTATCCTTAGTTGCCAACCCCGACATCAAGCAAATTCTTAATTTTAGTTTTTCCTTAGAGTTCGAGTCTAATCCAGCTCTTTCCGCAGACATGAAACAAGCACTTCAATCTTTCAAACAACAACTCCCCGATCCTGCTAAGGGTAAAGAACATTTACTAGATTGGTGGTCAACCAATGGGGATGATTGGCTTAAGAAATTCCGTAGCCTGATTAATGAATATCGCTATTATGGCATAAATTGGAATTTTAGCCACTATCAGCAGGAATTATTGCAAAAATACTATCTGGCGAATCAGTTTATGCTTGAATGTCTCGATAGCAAATTTAATCTGACTGTTACAACCAAAAAATCTATTGAAGATAAGTTTTTAATTATTTAACGGGCGATCGCCAGAGCTTTACTTAACTGCTTCAAAGAGCTATGAATCTTCTACAGATTCGAGTCGAGCATTATAGGCATTGAGTCGAGATAGATTAGGGGTTTTGTTATTAAATCCAATACCCATAATAATTAGACCAGGCCAATATAAATAAGCCAAAATTTCTAAATTTTCACCAAAAGTGTAGAGAAATAAAATAAATAAAATTGCTAATCCTGCTCTAGCATCTTTGTGCTTTTGTGCTTTCAATAATAATAAGAAAAAACTCAGGATCATCGGAATAGCCAAAGAATAAAAACCAACCATTCCTTTAACGAAAGCCAAACCAGCCCAAGTATGATGGGAACCAATGGGCATAAACTCCACGGCGTGAGGGCCTCTTTCCACAATACCGTGACCCCAAATGGGAGCTTCCCGATAAGCGCGATCGAAGGCTATTTGTTTTAAAGCTGCCCTTACTCGACTAGAATCAGCTCTGGCTGCTTTAAACTTAGTCCAAAAGGCATCGAGAGCATTCAAAATATTAGTTGCTAAAATTCCCACTCCCACACTAACAACACCAAAAAACATGATGATGTAAGGACGTAGCAATCGAGAGAGAAAAAAGATAAAGATAGGAGTACTTAAAATACAAACTTGTGCCAAACGAGATTTACAGATTTGGGACATATAAACTGAAGCAAGAATGCCATACCATCGCCATTTCTGATTTTTTTCCTGCATTGCCAGAGTGAAGTAAATATTAGCCACAAAACCCAAAGCAGGGCCCCAAGGAGTAAATAATCTTTGGCGAATTTGCCCGTCAAAATCTACTTGATACAAAGAAACATCAAAAAAAGTCGAACCCAAACCCGCACCTACAGCTTTGAGGGGAGAAACATAGAGAATTTGAGGTAAATGTAGTATTGGTGCTGCAATCAGTAAGGGAGCAAGACATAAGGTTTGTAAACCGATGACGCAAACAGCACGATAAATTAATTCTGAGCGAATATTGAGACAACCAGCAAGAGGATAAAGCGCAATTAAAGCCCAACCTTTTGCCCAACCAATAGAAGATTTGATCATTTGGGTAAGAGGGAGATTGAAATCCAGATGTCCGAAAATAAGAGCAACTTCCATCATCAACATCCCAATAATCCATACCCAAATAATCCCAGGAATGACAATTTTTTCTTGAGACGGAGTATTTTCGTCTTGCAACCACAATTTGAGCAGGAGATACAAAAACAGAATCCAACCAATTACTGAACCAACAATATAAGTAGCACCTAACAAAAACCAGATATAAGTACCTGTCATGGTATACCAGACTACTCGTTCGGGAAAATTTTCTGGTCGTATTTGTTTGGGTTTTGAGGATGCTGCGGTCATAGAGCGATCGCTTTTTAGAGAGAAACAATAGCAGTATTCCCTTTTTTGACTCAATGCGATCGAACGAAGCCTGTTACTTGGCGATCGTTTATTATTGCTAAAATTGCAGATTATCGATAATAGCTATAATTAGCAAAAGCAAATAACTAAATAAGCCAATGACGTATAACGTTACCGCAGACTACGCTAGACAAAACTTCGATGAGATTCTCCAAAGAGCCAATACCGAAGCTGAAGGAGTTGTCATTGTCAAAGACAATAAAAGCTTTGTGTTAATCGATCGAGAAGAATTAAAAATATTAGTCGAAACCGCCGAACTTTTGCAAATGCCTGATATATTGACAGATATTTCCAACGCCAGAGAAGAATACAAACAGGGAGAAACTTTAACAATGGAGGATATATTTGGTTAAAGAATCTCAAAAGTATCAAATTCGTTTTGCTAAAAAAGCTCAGAAAGATATTGTAGAATTAACAAACCAGCAAAAACATAAACTCAAGCAAATTTTAGAGCAAGTTATTGCTGTTACTCCTCATCAAGGTAAACCTTTAAAAGGTAAATTAAAAGGTCTGTATTCTTATAGATTGAATCGTAAAGATCGAATTTTGTACGAAATTTACGAAACAGATAAAACTGTTTTGATTATTAGAGCGAGAACTCACTACGGCGAATAAGTAAAGTCTATTAATACTTTGGATTAAATCAATTTCAATCTCACATTAGAATTCTATTCAATAATCTTTTGAATCACTTTGCGACTGATTTTTACTAATGGTTCACGCCACCAGAGTATGGTTAGTCCTGTGGTAATCAGCAAACAACCTACTACAGTTCCTGCCATTACTAGTTTAGGTTTGGGTGCGCTCGGTTCGTTAGGTAAAGTGGGTTCTTCGATAATTTGCATCATGGGGAAAGAAGCAAAGCGATCGCCTTTACTAAGATCTAGCTTTGTAAGAGTAGAAGCAAACACTGCTTGGGCAATTTGTAAATCACGATCGAGGGTGTCTAACACTGCTTCTTTTTGGGTCAGGATGGCTAACTCTGCGTTTAAATCCTTCATTTGCTTGGTTAAGTTAGTCATTCTACCTGTCAGTCCTACTTGTTCGGCTCTTAAATTTACAAGTTGCACAAATAAGTTGGCTCGTTTTTCTCCCGAACCATTACTATTATCGAGAATTAAAAGTTCTAAGGTAGATTTGGCTACAGGTTTTTTTAGTAAGATTTGTCCTCGTTGAATTAGAGCTTGAAGAGCAGATTGTTTTTCGCGACGAGCTTTGACTACATCAGGATAATTTTTTCCGCGATTAGCTCTTAATTCTAATATAGTTGAGTTGGCTTTGGCATATTGCTCGAGGATTTTTTGGAATTCTCGATCGGTTGCTAAAACTAAAGCATCTGCTGCTTGTTGGGGTTGTAAACTAAGAGTACGAGATTGTTGTTTGAGGCGATCGCTAACTTGACGATAATCAGCAGCAGTCTCAATATACTGCATTTGCAGCCTACCTAGATTATCGATTAACTGTTTAACCTGATCGGCAGAATTTAAACCCGATCGCGCTTTATACTGGGAAATCTTTTTTTGAGCAGAGGTTAATTTAACTTGGGCATCGGCTAGAGCTTTTTGTACTGATTTGTCTCGCTCTGTTTGTTCTTCTTCCCGTAAAACTTCTAAGCGATCATATAGAGAATTATATATTGACCAAGCTTTTTGTCGTGCTAATTCGGGAGTATCACCTTTAGTTTGTACTTCTAGTAAAGTTGTATTGTTAATTAAATTAATGTTGGGTTTATCTAACTCCGATTCGGGTATCTTTAAAGCTTTGGCTGCTGCTGTTAATACAGTACTGCTAGTTGTCATCAGTTTATAGTTCTCTCTTGGATCGGAATGAGAACCAAAAGCAGTATTACTATAGGTATTAGCTTGACCAATACTGGGTAAATTTACACTAACTCCAGGGCCACTTCCCGCAACATGAATTAGTAATTCACTAGTATAAGTAGGAGGAGTTTTTTTGAGATAGTAAAGACTAAAAGCCCATAAAGTTCCATTACAAAAAACACCAATCAGTAAATATTTCAGCCAACGTAACCACAACCAATTTTTGCGGTTTGACTCTGGTTTATCGGGAACAAGAGAAGAAGAACTTTCCATGATCGGCTTTAAAATATTTTTAATAGAGGAGCGAAAATATCACCGATGGTTTTAAAAATATCTCTAGTATTGGTGATTCTAGAGTCGTAACAAGCTACGCCATCTTTAGGCATCAGTAAGGGATTTTCTGCTTCATTGTGGGAATCACGTAATAAATCTTCTACAGGACGGTCTAAATAAATAGTTTCTCCAGTAAGACGATTAACTCTAACTAAGACGGCATGACGATGGGCGTTAGTCGCCTGAGTACCTCCAGCACAGTTGGTAGCAATTACCGCTTGGCTAAAACGAGAGCCATAGGGAAAGACGATTCCTTCCTCTCTATTGGTAATCGATGCACTAGCATTACTTGTAGCGGGAACGGTGAGATTAGAAACAAAAACTTTCATCCCTGGCGGAGTAATTTGAGATGGACGAACTAATTCCGCTTGGAAATCGGTAGCGGGAACGATAATTCGATCGCCTGCAATTAGAGGAATATCTGTAACGAGTTCTCCCGTAAAAATACCCGAAAGATCGATGATAGTTTCTCTTCCCTGGCGAATCAGCCGTACTTGTCTGACATTGGCTGTGGGTAAAACTCCTCCCGCAGCCCGAATTGCTGTTGTTAAGTAACGTCTGGTGGGATAATCTCCAGTAATTTGTAGACTTTCTGGAGAAATAGCATTAGGCTGAATTTCTTCTCCTTCATTAATAAAAACTCGACCTGGTTGAAAGAGTTCTCCTGTAACCGATACCTGAATAGGAGCCCATTCTAAAATTTGGATGCTCAATTGTAAACTATCGGCAGGAAAATAATTGTTTTTGATCAAGAGTCGAGATAGTTTGGTTTCTAGGGCGATGGGTTCTAAGCCTACTACCGATACCGCACCAAGAAAGGGAACTTCGATGTCTCCATTTTGGTTTACTTGATAAGTGCGGGCAAAGTATTTTTCGTTAGGAATGGAAACTTCTAGACGATCGCCTGGAGAGAGAGGTAAGGCTAAAGTAGTCGCTGGATGAATTAAAGCGATCGCTCCAATTAAATTAAGTCGAGCAAAAATCTTGGCTTTGATTTTCCATCCTTTGAACATAGGAGCAATCAGTTATCAGTTATCAGTTACCAGTTATCAGTTATTAGTCATGAGGTCTTTTGGTGAGAATAGGTTTTTATTTGCGATTTTCGACTTGGACGATGCAAGAGCAATAAACCCGAAGAGCAAGTAAACTTAATAACTGGTATCTGTAAATTAACTAAATACTAATTTTTTTTTCTCTCGATTGACATCGGAAAATTCAACTAAACTATTGGTTAAAATAAACGCTACTACTGAAGATTAGATGGATCGGAAAAAACTAATTGTCAATCTCTGTTTTCAGAACAAAATCTGAAGGCTATATTAGAAAAAAGTCGATCAGTTCTATATGTGATGGAACCTATTACCTTAACTACTGTTGCTACTGCGATCGCGACTATCTTTTTTACTAAAGTTATTGAAAAACCAGGAGAAAACTTGGGACAGTTACTTTGGGATAAGACACAAAACTTGGTTGCCAGGTTGAAAGGTAAATCTGACAAGATCGCAGGTTTGTTAGAAGGAAATCAACAACAGCCTTTAGATTATGGTCAAGCCGTATTAGAGTTAAAAGCTCTAGCAGATAATAATCCCGAACTTGCTCAAGCTATTAAAGAAGTAGAAGCAGAAGCAGAAGCAAATAAAGAATCTAATCCTCAATTTCAGCAGCAATTACAGAAAGTCCAAGAAGAAGCAGATAAACTCGAAGGTAAAGAGCTAACTATTCAAAATACGGGGAAATTAGCTAAAAAAATTGGCAAAGTTGGCGTTATTAATAATCAAAGTAAAATTAAGAAGCAGATTATTAAGCAGAAGATTTGACTACAGTCGTCCGACAGGGAGGATCGGACAAAGTTACCTCCCAAATTCTGGCAAGAAAAATGTAAGGAAATGCTGGAACAACAGCGTCCTCTTACCAGTAATTTACTATTCCACGATAATGAAGATGCAAAGTTCGATCGCGAACAGATTTATGTTCCTTTAGCATTGGTAGAGAGACGTAAACCAGATAAAAAAGAGAGCAAAAATTCTCCAGAAGAGGGAAGTAAATTATATGAACCTCAGTATGAAGAGAAGCAGCGATTTGAGCACCAAGCTTGGTTAGAGCAAATTTTAGAGAAAGGGGAAAGCAAAACCAAGGGTAAGCGTATTGCTTTAATTGGTGAACCTGGTGCGGGCAAAACAACTACGCTGCAAGATATTACTTTTTGGGTATTAGAGAAAGAATTGGGTTTGCCGATTTGGATTCCTTTAGCAGATTTGGGGAGAGATGAGAATTTAATCGATTTGCAGACTTATTTATGGGATAATTGGCTAAATTTAGCAGTTTCACCCCGTCAAAAAGATATTGCCCAACAAGAATTAGAAACTCAAATTGAGCAAGGGCAAGTTTGGTTGTTATTAGATCTGACTTTTCCCGCTAAGTCTGAAACGAAGGCGAGGAAGGCATTATAGGCTTGAGGGAATTTTCAGGTATAGTAGAGAAAATTTAGAGAGTGCAGGTCAATAAATGTTGGAATGGTGGGTCAAAAATTTTGCCAGTTGTCAATTGGGAGATGAACGCTTAAACAACCGAGCCTTCTCGATTGGGAAAACTTTGAGTCAGGGATTTGGAAAAGCCTTCTCAGAAGTATTTTCTGGAGCCAGAGAGTTAAAAAGAGCTTATGAATTTTTGCCAACCCGAAGACAGAGTTTAGCAAGATAATCGAGCCACACTGTCAGATGACAACTGCCGCCGCGGAGGAATATGAACTGGTCTTATCGGTAGGAGATACAACCTTTTTGGATTATCGCAGCATTAAGCTGAAAAGGGAAGTCAGCAAAGGGGAAAGATTAAAGACGGAATTAACTAATCCTGACAAAGCCCGTTTACGAGACTTAATCCAAAATCCTTTACGATTGACACTGTTATGTAACAGTTGGCAGAGTAACGAGGCTAAATTACCAGATACTAAAGCAGAATTATACGCTCAGTTTGTTGAGCAGTTTTACAATTGGAAACGCGATCGCTTTCCTATCAAGACTAGGCAGCAAAAGGAATTAAACAAAGCTTTGGGAAGTTTGGCACTTAAAGATATACAGGAAAGTAATTCTCGGTTTCGCTTGCGAGAGAGCTTTATTAGTCAGGAATTGGGCTATCCTGACGAGGAAAATTCTCTATTTTATCTGGCACTGAAATTAGGTTGGCTCAATAATGTGGGTATTGCTGCGGAATCATCCACTAAAGAAAAAGTTTATGCTTTCTTTCATCCCACCTTTCAAGAATATTTTGCTGCCCGTGCTATTAATGATTGGGACTTTTTTCTACCCCGCGATCATGTAGATAAACCAGTAAATGGTAAAGAGTATCGTATTTTTGAACCCAAGTGGAAAGAAGTTATTTTACTTTGGTTGGGAAGGGAAAATATAGCTAAAGAAGAAAAAGAAAAATGAATGGAGTCGTATTCAAGTATTAGATAGTTTAGAAAAAATCGATCCAGGTAATCCAAAAGCAATCGAGGGATTAATTGAGTTAATGGGTTCCAGTACTAATGAATCAACTCTTTGTGAAGCAGCATTTAGCTTGGAAAAAATCGGTGTAGAAAACTCCAAGGTGATCGAGGAATTAATTAAGCTAATAGATTCTACTACTAATGAATCAACTCTTTGGAAAGCAGCAGAAACTTTAGCAAAAATCTATCCAGGTAATGCCAAAGCAGTCGAAAAATTAATTGAGTTAATTGATTTTGCTTCTGATGAAGGTATTCGTAGGCTAGCAGCATTGAGTTTAGAGAAAATCAATCCAGGCAATCCTAAGACAATCGAAAAATTAATTGAGTTAATTGATTTTGCTTCTGATGAAGGTATTCGTAGGCTAGCAGCATTGAGTTTAGAGAAAATCAATCCAGGCAATCCTAAGACAATCGAAAAATTAATTGAGTTAATTG
>JASJDJ010000020.1 GCA_030065635.1 Xenococcaceae cyanobacterium MO_188.B32 | reverse complement strand
ACAGGTTGGAGTTGTTACTATCCTCTTGATTACTGGGAGCGGGTTATGGCTGAAGTCAAGCGCGTGCTCAAACCTGGAGGCAGCTTTATTTTTGATGTTATCGATCCCGAAAGTCCTTTTGCTGAAGATTGGGCAATTTTGGAAACTTATCTTGGTGCAGAAGTATTCCTAACTCCTTTAAGTGAGTGGCACGCGCACATACGCCAAGCTGGAGGCAAAATCGTCAAAAGTTCCACTGGTGAATTGTTTCGGTGTTTGTTAGTCAGTTTTTCTTGACGCTCCCTCGCTTTTAATTAGAGATAAATAAAGGACGAGAAGCGTCAAATTAGTTGAGGAACTGGTGATTGAGATAAGTTTAGTAATTTCCTAATCCCTAATCATCTTAATGTCCCATCTTAAGTTAACAGCCAAATTATTATTAGGTTTATTTATTTGAATATTTGCCAAATTTTGAGCAATTTTTCTTCTAACCAGACAATAATTCCATCGAGAATTTCTAAAGCTTTTTCTAAAGGGTGTTTTTCGTAACCTACTGTAGTTGCTTTGGTTTCTAATAAATCTGAAGCTGTTTCTAATTCAGGATTGGGAATATTAGAGTGAGTAATGCTAGTAAGATCTTCAGCCTTGTCTGAGAAGGAAGACAATGATTGAGAAGATGATTGGGTTTGAGTGCTATTTTGAGGTTTAACAGTAGAGGTAATCGTATTACTGAAGATATCATTCCAAGACAACCAAGATTCTTGCTCTTTCGCTTGAGGTAAATTTAAGTCTAATGAGTTACCAGGGAGATAAGAAGACGCAGTTTTTGATTCTAAGGGAATATTGCTGGCTGAATTAGGAAGAGTAAACCGAGCGGAACTCCCTTGAATTTTGCGTTTTGCTTTTGAATTATTAGTCCCAAAAAAATGCTCGATCGCAGCTTTAATAATAGCGCGAATTTGAAAAGGGTTAGAGGTTAAATCTTGTTGGGACTGAGTTAAATTTGTAGGAAGATTGGGAAGTGAAGATCGATCGTCTAAATCATTTGTAGAAACAAGAGTAGATAAGAATGATTTAGTTTCTAAATCGGCTACTTTGTTGTCTAAAGAAACTAAAAAGTTAGGTAAAAAAGAAGGAGTAGTGCTAGGAGGCAAAACAGGAGAAGATGAAGCTAATTGAGATTCTCCAAAAAGATTAACTTTTTTAGCTACTGGGCTAGTTTGCAGCCAATCTAACGTTTTCCAGAAAAACTTAATTGGTGCAGATTTAGCAGAATTCTTTTTAGATATTTGAGGCAAACTAGCTAAAACTTTGTGAGCAGTAGTAACAAGTCGATTTGGGTTTTGGTGTCTTCGGGCAAGATATTGTTGTAATATTTCTTGCTGTCTGGAGTTGAGAACATTCAGAATTCTATTATGATAGTCAACTAAGACAAGCTCGCGAGAATCTAATAAGCTAGCAATTCCCTGAATTTCTAAAGAAGATTGAGGTGAAAGAGGAGAAAAACGAGTTTGAATATTCTCTAGTTGAGAAGAAGTTTCTGTTTGTTTTGTCTGTTTCTTTGGTAGTGAGGGTAAATTGAACCAGGGGTCTGCTTGCTCACTAACCTCGTTAACCGTGGAAATATCTATAGTTTCTGCTTCGATACCCCCAATATTTTCTCGATTTTCCAGCCAAGGTTCGACTAAATTCAGAACTTCATCTAAAGGTACTGAAGCAGCAGTAACAGATGAATCGGATTTTGATGTTTTAGCTCCAGAAAGTAATAAAGAAGATTGAACTCTAGACTCTAGCTTTCGGCGGGCAACACGACCACTTTGCACCATCAAATAGAAAGGATATAGCAATAACTGTATACCCATCTCGGTAGTCGATCGCAGATTGCGGACTGTTATTCCTAGTTTGTCTTGAAAACGAATAGTCTGGCGATTGAGAAAGTTAAACAATCGGCTTTTATAAGGTTCTTTAGAAGAAGACATGAGCTATACTCCAGAGCCAATCATTTAAATATTATCTCGACCAGAAGAATAAATGATTTTTTCATCTCAAATTCACAATAAAATTCATCGAGTCAGGAGTTCAAAAACTCGCTAATGGCTAATGACTAATAGCTAATAGCTAATTACTAATAAATAACACTATAGCTCTACACCGATGACTCTTGTTGTTGATAGAGGTAATAATAACGTCCTTTTAATTCCATCAACTCTTCGTGAGTACCCTGTTCGACTACAGCTCCAGAATCCATCATCACGATAGTATCCGCATTTTTGATGGTGCCTAAACGGTGGGTAATGAAAAAGACAGACCGGTCACTAAATGCCTCTTTGAGATTGCGGGATACTTGTTGTTCTGTGAAATAATCTAGGGCACTAGTAGCTTCGTCTAAAACTAGCATAGCAGGCTGTTGCAAAACTGTCCGAGCGATCGCGATTCTTTGTCTTTGTCCCCCAGATAAAGATGAACCCCTTTCTCCCACTCTGGTATTGTAACCACTGGGCAGAGTCATGATAAATTCATGGGCAGCAGCAATTTGAGCAGCAGCAATAATTTCTTCGGTGGTAGCATCAGGATTGGTCAGAGCAATGTTGTCCTGAATTGTGCCTTCAAATAAGAGGGTATCTTGAGGAACAACTCCAATCTGACGGCGGAGAGAATATAATTCTACTTTGTGGATATCATAACCATCGATTAAAATTCTGCCTGATTCTGGTTCGTAGAGACGAGAAAGTAACTTAGTCAGAGTACTCTTACCCGCACCACTTCCCCCCACTATACCTACAAACTGTCCGGGAACAAAGTCTAAATTGATGTTAGCAAGCTGCAAAGGACCGCTCTTTTTGAAGCGGAAACAGACATTATCGTATTTAACTCTACCCTGAATTGCGGGCATGGGAATATTGTTACGGTCTGCTTCTGCTTCTTCGGGATGATCGACAATATCAGCTAACCTTTCTAAAGATAAGGCTGTTTCTTGGAAATTTTGCCATAGTTGCGCCAAACGCATAATCGGGGAAGTAACATAACCGGCAATAATCCTAAAAGCAATTAATTGACCTAAGGTAAGTTTCCCGTCAAGGACAAGAAAAGCCCCTACCCCAATAATTAAAACACGGGATAGTTTATTCAGAAAGTTACTAGCCGAACTCGCTATAGTCGAGGTAATTACTGTTTTAAACCCAGTAGAAACGTAACGAGCATAACGTTCTTGCCATTGCCAGCGAGAACGCAATTCTATATTTTGCGCTTTAACAGTTTGAATCCCTGTGAGTACTTCTACCAGATAAGATTGGGTTTCTGCGTTGCGTTCTGCTTTAGTACGTAGTTGTCGCCGAATAGTGGGAGAAAAAATCAGAGTTAAAGCAATAAATATAGGAATAATTCCCAGAGAAACGGCAGTTAGTAAAGGACTGTACATTAGCATAACGATGATATACAGTACCGAGAAAACTGAATCCAAAACCACAGTTAACGCTGTTCCTGTTAAGAACTGACGAATTCTTTCTAGTTCGTTTACCCTAGTAGAAATTTCTCCTACTGGTCTCCTCTCAAAATAGCGTAGTGGTAGGCGCAAGAGGTGGTCGATAATTTCTGAACCTAGAGTCATGTCGATACGATTGGTAGTATCGACAAATAAATACGTCCTCAGAGTAGTTAGTAAAGCCTCAAAGACATTGATAACAATTAGAAAAATGACTAACGGAGTGAGAGTGTCTGGGCTATTTTGACTGATAACTTTATCGATGATTGTCTGAATCATCAAGGGATTAGCTAAACCAAATAGCTGAACGAAGAAAGAAGCGATAAATACTTCGGTTAGTACCCGTTTGTACTTGATGATAGAGGGTAAAAACCAGCTAAGACCGAATCTTTCTTGAGGAGTTTCTTTGGTTTTTTGGAGTAGTAGTACTTCTCCTTCTTCACCCCAAGTCTCAAAAAAGTCGGCGGGGGAACGTTTGAGTAACCCCAATTCGGGAACGGCAATTACTAGAGATTTATCACTAATTTCGTAGATTACAGCCAAACTATCTTGCCAGCGCACCAAGCAAGGGGTTTCTAGACGCAAAAATGCTTTAGCCGGAGCATTTATCAACTGAGGATTTAAACCCATTAATTCAGAGACAGCACCGCACAAAGGCAGAGATAAATGACCTGTCCGTTTTATTTGCTCATCCAAGACGCGCTGAATTACTTCTCGCCGAAAAGGCATATTGAAATATCTACTGATCATCTGGAAGCAGGCAACACCTACTTCTAGAGGAGTATTCCCGCGAAAAATAGGGTAATCTTTCGGTGCTAATTTACCCTTCTTATTTCTCTCATCAAATTCGCTGTCAACGTGTTCTAATTTATCGGGTGCGTACTCAATTTCCCCACCCCAGTTAACAGAACTTTTTTCTCCATTATGAGTAACAATGCTAGAAATATCTAAAGCACTGTCGTTGAGTTCTTCATCTTCTCGATAGTTAAACCATTTATTACGGGGAATAGAAATGAGACGAGCAGGACGAGAACCAGTTACTTCAATGTCCTGACGGTCCCTAGTCAATTCTAAACGCTCACCCACGGGAAAATCTTCGATCGCTCCACCGCCACTAACGAGCCAAATTCTTTGCGGGTCGAGTAAGGGAACGGTTAAATCTGAATTTAGTTGATGTTTTCCAGGGGGCAAATAATAAACTTCTGCTTCTTCGACTACCGTTTCTGCTAACTTTTTAAGGTCTAAATCTCCTTGAGCTTCTTTCTCTAATTGAATGCCCAATAAGTCAAATATTTCGACTAAACTAGGTTTATTACTAAATTTTTGTTTAAGCTGAGGGTATTGCTCTAATAAATTATAAAATTCTCTGTTATTTAAGGTCAGACAGACAACCTCAGTAGAAGCCATCGCTGTCTCACAGGGTATACCTCGTGCTAGATTAACCGAGCCAATAATCTGTCCCGGTTTAATTAATTCTAGGGTTATGGGCATTTTGGTGCGGGGATCGTAACCAAGCATCCTTGCCTGTCCTTCGCAGATGATGGCTATTTGCCCTTGCATTTTTTCCCGCATGATCATCACTTGCCCCATCCGATAGCGCAGTGGCTTAAGTTTTTTAGCCAAATTAGTGATTTCTTCTGGGGGTAATTGATTGAATTGGGGAACTAGAGAAAGAAACTGTTCGATTACTGTGATTGTATAGCTCATAATTACGTCAACTCAACTAGTGACTGCGCTAGGTAAAAACGATACTTTTTGACTAATTTCTTGATTTAGCCACTCTCTAAACATCGAATCAAGCATTCTTTGTCTCATTGGTGCATCTAGCTCGGCAGAAAGGTAATTTTCTAAGCGAATAATCACGATCCATTCACCAACTCTTGTAGGCGGTACGATTTGACCTGGTTTCATGGTAGAAAGAAGTTGAGCAATTTTAGGATGAGGCGCATTAATTTCTACTGGACCAATTAAACCCCCTGTTTGAGCTTCTGAACCCAGAGAATATTCCATTGCTAATTCTCTAAAACTATTCTCTTTTTCTTGAATCCGAAAATAAAGTTCTTGAGCAATTTCTGCTTTATCAGTTCTAATTAAGGAATAGACTACCCGATCTAACTGAGTTTTGCGTTTGGTGAAATAAGATTCTACTCGCTCTCCCCATTTAGCTTCCTTAAATTTGTCCATTTTTAGTTTTTTTAGCAGCATTTTTTCTAGCTGCGGACCGGTCATTTTTTGTTGTTCTAACCAACTTTGTACTTGTTCTTCTGTAATAAGTTGATGTTGCTGACAAAATTGATTGTATACCAAGGTTTTTTCTTCTGGAGAACATTCAATCTTGGCTAGCTCTTCATCTACAAGAATTTCCTGGGCTAATTTCGGCAAAATTTGATACTCAGATAAAAGAGGAACTAAATCTTCTGAAGTATATACTCGTTCACCAATTTCTAAAACAACACTCATAAGGGCTAAATTAGACTACGTAAAAACGACTAGATTGGCAGAATTAAAGAATACATGAATATACTTATCATAAATATCCTGCTAAATATAGCAATTTATCTTTAAATTTTATGCTGCTGCCTGCATTCCAACTGATAGGTTGGCTTTTTCGATCTCAATTTAACTTACTTTAAACTGAATGGCATCTTCCTTACTACTTTTCTTTCTAATTAGCTGTAACTCTATTTACCATTCAATTAGTTAACAGTCATTAGTTATTGACTATTCACTATTAAACAAAAGAACTACTGCATAGGCGCAAATACCTTCTTCTCTACCTACCGGTCCTAATTTTTCATTAGTAGTAGCTTTTATACCTATTTGTTCTGGTTTAAGAGATAATGTCTGTGCTAGGCGATCGCGCATAGATTTAAGATGGGGTTTTAGTTTGGGACGTTCTGCTACTATCGTTGAATCTATATTGCCTATTTGCCAACCTTGTGATTCTATTAATCGAGCGACTTGTTCTAAGAGAGTCAGGCTATTTGCTCCCGCCCATTTTAGCTCGCTAGGGGGAAAATAATGACCGATATCTCCTAAACTCAATGCTCCGAGCATGGCATCCATGATGGCATGGGTCAGAACATCGGCATCGCTATGTCCTAGTAAACCTAAAGAGTGAGGTATTTCTACTCCTCCTAAAATTAAAGCTCGTCCTTCTACTAGTCGATGGATATCGTAGCCATTACCAATACGAATGTTCATTTTTAGTTATTAGTTATCAGTTATTAGTTATCAGTTTATAGTTCTGCTGTATTTTTTCTACTTACTTCAACTAAAAAATTAGCTATAGTTTGATTAAATATTTCTGGCTCGACGAGGAAAGCCCAATGATTACCAGGAATTTCTCTAATTTCTAAATTCGGTAAATATGTACGATAAGGTTTGAGTTGCCAAGCTGTACGATTGAGTCCTGTTGCTGGTTTGATAAAGAGGGTAGGAATAGTTAATTCTCGTGTTAATCCGTCTACTTTCATGACATCTTCAAAAATGCGGTCGCGGGCGGATACAGTAAATTTACTGCCCCAAGTCCCGTCACTTTTTTGTTCTATACTTTCTTGAAAAGCTTTCTGTTGTAGCTTACTCCAACCTCGATATTGTTTTAAGTTTT
This sequence comes from Xenococcaceae cyanobacterium MO_188.B32, assembly GCA_030065635.1. Classification (GTDB taxonomy): domain Bacteria; phylum Cyanobacteriota; class Cyanobacteriia; order Cyanobacteriales; family Xenococcaceae; genus JASJDJ01. The sequence continues at coordinate 40,876 of JASJDJ010000020.1, read as the reverse complement.
TAGCTAAGTTTTCTGCTGCCCCGTAACTAGCAAAAGGCCCCATGCCCTGCAAAAAAGGCAATACTCGATACAAAAAAGGAAAAGTAATCTTGAGCCAAGCAGGTAGTTTGCCAATAAAAAAAGGATCGACTAGAATCAGACTGCGAAATCTTTCTGGATGGTTACTCGCCCAAATTGCTGCTATCTTAGCACCCCAGGAATGCCCTAGAATATGAGCATTTTTCCAATTAAGAGAAGTCATTAATGCTTCTAGATCGGCAACAATTTCTCTAGAACTATAACTTGTTTCTGGTTTACTACTTTCTCCATGACCGCGCAAATCGGGAGCAATAATGTGGTGGCTATCTGCCAAATAATCTCCTAAACTCGCCCACACCCAAGCGGAATCTGCTAAACCATGTAACAACATTAAAGGTTCTTTTCCTTGATGCCATTCAAGATAAGAAAGTTCAAATTCCGATTGGCTCAAACTTTGGCGTGTAGGCATAGTAGTGAATACAAATTACCGAGAATACATAATTAACAATAGGGAGTGTTCCAATGAAAAACAAGCTTTTATCTAATCTAGCTCTGGTTAGTGCAACTGCCAGTTTAATGACTACTGTGTTTTTAACCGATCATCAGCCAGCTTCCAGTCAAATTATTCCTCAAGCTTGGGCATCTCTGGGAGGAAAAGATGGAGATTTTACCTATGCTGGAGGCATAAAGTTTTGGGGTTTTGGTGTAGAAGTAGGTGTGGGAGAAGACGGGGCAACGGGAGGAGATATATTAAAATTTATTAATCTTCCTCGTATATCTCCCTATGTAGGGATTGGTTTTTATTCTGGTGACGACACTTTTGCTTATTCTGGAGGCTTACAATTACATCCTCGTGGTAATTTCTTTTTTGGGGGAGGATATCATTCAATTCGTGGTTTTAATGGGCAAATAGGCATAAAATTTTGAGCGAACTGCGTCCATTTGAAATTCATCGTTTTTGAGATAATTGTTCGGGAGATTGGGGATTGGCAAGAGAAAATAAATGAGATCGATCTCTCTATCGTAGGAAGAAGTGTCAAATTTACTTATAATTGTTGGTAATTTAATCTAGCTAGGTAACTATTGCTTTGGGTTTGATGATTACAGTAGGTTTAGCTTCAGGCTACGTTGTATCATCAAAAAAAACCCTATGAAACCTAAATTTAAAACTAGACTAGCTTGGGAACAAGCCCAAGTACTAATGCAACCAGCTTTAATCAGAATTCTGGATAATTTACGCAAACAATTAGACGAATCTGAATGGAAAGGTACGTATAAAGAAGTCGCCCATCCTGTCCCTGGTTATCATCTCTGTTTAACTCGCCAAGAGCGATCGCTAGAAGTAGATATCTGGCAATTGTGTTATCAAGTCTGCTTTAAAGATTATATTCTTTCACCTGACAATATTTTTAGCCAAGACGATCTCTCTACCCAAGAAGTAGAAATAGATACTCGCTTACTAGATGAAATGGGAGAATTAGACTGGCAATTAATAGAAGCTAAAGCACAGCAGTCAGTAAGACAACTTTTTGCTAATTTACCTCAGTAATGAAGATTTTTGTCTTAATAAAGAGTTGTTAGTTGTTAGTTGTTAGTTAACAACTAAACGGGACGTATAAACTGCGGAGGTTTCCTCCAACATAAAGAGAGAGCAAAAAACTAAAGACTAAAAACCAAAAACTTTTCAATAAATATTTCCTGTGTTTTACTGGGAGAGAAAAAGATTATTTCTCTAGTGAATGAGTCGTAATAGTTGGACAATTCTCTGTTTAGCTTACATTGTTGGTTTATTGTCTACAGGCTTATTTAATTGGTCTAATTCTGATTGGCAAAATTTACTTTTAGTTGCTATAGGATTAGGAGGATTGAGTATAGCTATCTCGATTCTTATAGCGCATTTTCCTTATGTCAGAAAATATAGTAAAGTTTGTCTGAGTACGGGAATTATTGCCATTTTTGCTCTAGTTTATTTTCAGTTGAGAATACCTCAGCCTAAAGTAAATGATATTAGTTATTTATTAACAGAATCTTCCAGTCAATTTATTATTGTAGAAGGTAAAGTTTTAACGGAACCAAGATTAACAGAAAGTGAACGAATTAAGTTTTGGTTTCAGCCTCGTCAAGTTCAAGTATCACCACCAAAAAAAGTAGCGGGTAAATTATACGTAACTTTACCTTTGTCACCAGAAATTGATATCTATCCAGGTAAAAATGTAAGTATCAAAGGTATTTTATATCGACCCAAAACTGTTAAAAATCCAGGGGGTTTTGATTTCAAAACTTATCTTAATCGTGAAGGGGCTTTTGCGGGTTTAAAGGGATTAGAAATTGAAGTTAAATACGATCGAAAAGAACCAACTTGGGGCTGGTGGAAAATACGGCAAAGAATCATTAATGCTCAAGTAAGTGGTTTAGGAAGTCCTGTCGGGGAATTAGTTAGTTCGATGGTTTTGGGAAGAAAAGCAGTAGATTTACCCCAAGATATTCGAGATCGCTTTATCAAGGCTGGACTAGCTCATATTTTAGCTGCTTCTGGTTTTCATGTATCTTTACTATTAGCAGTAATATTAAAAGTAACTAATCGTTTTTCTGAAAAATCACAATTTTTTATTGGAGTATCTACTCTGATAATTTATGTTGGCTTGACTGGATTACAACCATCGGTAATTCGTGCTAGTTTAATGGGGGTTGGAGCATTAGTTGGTTTATTGTTAGACCGTAAAGTAATTCCATTAGGCTCTCTACTTTTAGCTGCGACTCTACTTTTACTATTTAACCCTCTATGGATTTGGGATTTAGGTTTTCAGCTTAGTTTTTTGGCTACTTTTGGTTTAATTATTACTGTACCAGCTATTACTAAAAAATTAGATTGGCTCCCACCTACAATTGCAACTGTAATTGCCGTTCCTTTGGCTGCTTCTATCTGGACTTTACCTCTAATTTGTTATGTTTTTAACACTGTTGCTACTTATAGTATTTTAGTTAATATTGTTGCTACACCTTTAGTAACTATTATTAGTTTAGGTGGAATGATAAGTTCGATGATTGCAGTAATTATTCCTCCTTTTGGTAGCGCGATCGCTTCTTTTCTTTTTTATCCCAGTCTTCTCTTAATTGAAATAACTAAATTTTTTACTAGTTTACCAGGAAGTACTTTTGCTGTAGGTAAGATTTCCCTTAATTCACTACTTTTAATTTATTTACTCTTATGTTTAGTGTGGCTGAGCAAATGGTGGCAAGTACGTTGGTATTTAGTATTATTATTTACTCTAACTTTAATAATTTTACCTATTGTCTATAATCATTTTAATTTAGTTCAAATTACGGTACTAGCTGCAAAACAAGAACAAGTAATTGTTGTTCGAGATAAAGGCAAAGTTATTTTAATTAATAGTGGACAAGCAGACACGGCAAAATATACCGTCTTACCTTTTCTCAAAGAACAGGGTATTAATTATCTCGATTATGGAATAGCTTTAGATAATTCATCTAGTTTTAGTCAAGGTTGGTCACAAATTGCCACTAGTATAGCTATTGAAAATTTGGTAATTAATCCCGCGATCGAGCCACCAATTAAGATTAATTCTCCTAAAATAAAACTTTTACCAGATAATGCCGAGCTTACGCTTAATTCAATCAAAATAAATGTAATTAACGATCGGCCTCCTTTACTTAAATTAGACGTTAAAGATTCAATTTGGCTAATCTTAGGTAAGCTAAAAGAAACAAAGCAAATAGATATCAAAAAATATTTACAGAAAAACAATTTTAGTTTTAGTCCCCAGGTATTTTTATATTCTGGGACAAAAATTGAGCCTACATGGTTAAAAATACTGCAACCTAAAATCGCGATCGCCTCTACTTCTAGAATAAAAGAAGATAGTCAAAAATTATTACAAGAAAAACGAATTAAATCTTATATTACTGGTGAAAATGGTGCTATTATTTGGCAACCTAAAACGAATTTTAAAACAATTATAGATAATAATTAGAAAAATAGCCTAAAATTAAACCCTGTCAAAATGATATAGTCATACAAAAAGGATCGAGGAAGATGTAGAAAAATTAGCTTTTTTTATTTAATGATGAATAGAAAAACTTTTATCGGCAGGAATATTTTGTTCTATTCTAGTTAGAGCCAGTTTGGCTTTATTTGTCCAACCATCATTTCTTTGATAAATACGCAGAAATTTTTGTAAATAAGTTTCGGCTTTATCATATTCTCCTAAGACATAGGCTGACATTCCAGCATGATATAAAGCCATGTAGTTTTCTGGCCAATATTTTAGAACTAAATCCATCATTTTTCCTGCGGATTTATCATCACCTGCATCGGCTACAGGATGACCAATATTAAATACTATTTCTGCTGCATATACTCTCAGATTAGGTGGTAGTTCTTGAATGACTTTATCTGCTAGATCTAGTCTTCCTGCTAAAGCATAACAACTAGCTGCATAACCTATTCCTTGTGGCGATTGAGGATAACTTGTTTTAGCCATTGCTGTAACTACTTCTAGAGAATTACAACTTGGTTTGATGAGATTAAACCATTGTTGTTCTTGAGATAAAGTAGAGTTATTAGAGTTAGAAATAGTGGCAGAAGGAGAATTATTATTAGGTTGTAACTTTGGATAAATAAAGATACTCGCTAGAGTTACTATACTAGTAATAACTATTAAACTTTTTAGCTTTTGAGATTTAGGTTTAAACTTAGCTTTACCTATTATATCTATAGATTCTAATGCTTGAAGTGCCGAGGCTGCATTGGCATATCTATCTTTGAGATTTGGTGCAACCATTTTTTGTAGCCAGTCGATAAAATCAGGATTAATTCCTGTTATTAAATGACTAAAATTGAATTTATAGTTTTCATCAATCAGATTGCTAATTTTAACCGAAGGAGTATTAATTAAATAATTCTTCTGGAGGTATAAATCCAGGCGTACCAGCTACCACACTACTCAAAGCTAATTCTTGACTGTTTACTCTAGCTAAACCAAAATCAATTAAATAAGCATTATTTTTGTCATCAACTAAAATATTTTCTGGTTTAAGATCGCGATGTATAATTGGCGGTACCCTATTTTGAATTACTACCAAGATTTCTAAAATAGAAATAAGAATTTGTTTGACTTCTATTGGTTGAATACTATTTTTAGTGGCTAAAGTCAAAAATTAATTAATTTTATCAAAATCGATATTGAGATTAATTAACCAAAAATTATCCATCTCATGCCTAAAATAGTCAAAATAAAATAATAAGTAACTTTAGATAATGCACAAAATAATTAAAATATTACTAACGACAGGAATGCTCTTGGGAGTTCAACCAGCACTAGCAATTCCTTTCCAACCCGAACTAGTGGAAACTAAAATCTCACAAACTCCTAATCGTATGATGCAATTAGCAGAGGCTTGGGGATTTAAACTTACGCAATGCCAAGAAAACGTAGCGGTCATCAGTCACGATCTGACAGGAGAAAAAGCTTGTGTAGTTCCCAATTATGCTATAAAAGCAGGTAAGTTTATTTACGATTCTACTAATCATAAAATTCGCCCGGCAACTGATCGGGCAACAAGTAATAATAATGCTGAGATAGCAACCAGAGAAGTAGAAAACCAAGAAATAGTATTTAATTTTACTAATGCATACGATTATGGTATTTGCCTAGATAATATTCTTTTAGCTTATGAGAACAGACAATTAGAGTTACAGCAAGCCCCTAAAAATGAATGTGCTAAAAATATTTTAAATAAATTTGGTAATCATCTATCTAAAGATATTGCTACAAAGTTAATCAAATCTGCTGATTCATATGCTACTCAAGATTTAGAGATTGAACTCTATCCTACTTTTGGTTTGCGTCGAAGAATAGCTATTAACTTTGGCTATATTTATGATATTGACAAGAATAATGAAGATATTCTGAAATATGTCAGCGTAAATCGTTAGGGAGCTATGTGCCTAATCTTTTTTCTTACTAAAATAAGGTTCTATACTTATGGCTAAGCGAGAAATATAGAGTTAATTAGTTAAACAGACCGAGCGATATTTTTTATAAAAAATTAACTAATCCCACGTTATCAAAACGTGGGTATTTCTCGTATTTAAAAAAACAAAATCGTTATGAGTGTTTTTTATGGAGTAAAGGAAAAACAACATTGAAAAACAATTTCTCAACAAAATTAGTGATGCATACGATCGTGTTGCTTCATTTCTGAACTAGGCATTTGATGTTGATGAGATTCTCCTGACTTGAGTTGAAAAACACTCATATTGTTTTGTCCTAAGCTCATTAATCCCATAGAAACAGCACCAACACTAAATAGTCCCATAGACACAAAACCGATCGCGACCGCGCCCATAGGTACCAATCCAATCGAAATGAGTCCGTGAGGAATAGCACCAATCGAAATGAATCCGTGAGGAGAAACGCCAATAGAAATTATACCGTCATGAGGTGCAAAGCCAATCGAGAAGAATTTTCTTTTTGTTTTTTGCTTATCCATCGATCTTTCTATAGTAAGTACAAGTTAGAGAACTTAACTTAATATCTTCTCTCTGTCAAAAGACAAGCTGTCAAACCAATTTACAGAGTATCCAAAATTTGAATTACAATTTGAGCTTCCATACGGGAAGAGACAGATCGATCGGGGCGTAGCCTGAGAATATGGGGTTTGAGTAAAACTGGTCGATCGTAAGTGTAAGTTGTTTGATGACTTATTTGATATTAGCATTAAAGGGAGTTTTGAGTTTCAGTCTAGCTCTAAGCTGATTTTAATCATTTTAGGACTTACGTATTGACAAAATCTGAGGATTTCTAACTGTGAAAAAGCTCTTAGAAAACAAACAATGTGAATCTTAATTGAGCTTAAAGACTCAAACCAAACCAAGTAGGATCGATGTAGTTAATCCGAGCGCAAGGCTCTAGAGCCGTCAAAATAGTTTTACCATAGCTACGATAGTTAACCCGATTATCTAGTAGAGCTACTATTCCCTGAGACTCTCTTAAAGGTATGATAGCTTGTTGAATAGCTTTTAAGGCAGTAGGCAACAAGTACAGACGAAACCAGTCTTGACGTTTATGTTTATAATATGCCACCCTACTAGCAACCAAAGGATTTTCTAAAGATGGTAGAGGAAGGGTAGTCATAATTAATAATTGCGGTTTGGGAAAGTCTTGAGGAGAAGATGAACCGACAGCATAAACTTTAAGAGAAAAAGAATGCCAAAATTCCCAACCACAAATTAAAATACCATCTCGGGCTAGATCGGTTTTTTCTACTTGGACTTTTGAACCAAATTCGGCTGCTAAAACTGCTCCCACTTGAGCTTTTAAGGGAACGTCATTGATTAAGATAACTACAGGTTTGGCAACATTGCGACTATAGTTAACTAAAGTTAGCACTCGATCGAGCAAGTTTTTTTGAAAATCAGGCGTATTCGGCATGGGTAAGCGATCGCTCAAATAAAGCTGGATATGTTCGTTACGACGATGAGGAGAAAACTGAAGACAGAGAAGTTCCCCCAAGCCTAGTTGTTGACGATAAATAACGGCTGAAGATTCGCGCTCGAGATAACTACCAACTAAAATGACAGGTTGTTGTTGCCAAATTGGCTGTAGGGCGGTAGCTACTTCAGGGGGGGAAGTATAGATAGTAAATTTTCCCTGTTGTCTATCTCTAGTAGCCCAAATAATAGTGCCTGTTTGTTGCCATTGTTGCCAAAATTGTTCTAGTTTGGGAGTCAGTAAATTTTTTTGAGCTAGAGTTGCCAGTAAATTAGTGACGGTATCTCGTTCTATTTTATCTAGTAAATAACACTTATAGGGATTTTGAGGATGAGCGAAAATAGTTTGAGTTAACTTAAGGCGGACATTCTGAATCAGTTGGGCATATTGAGGAGCAAAATCGATTAATTGATACCAGTCCCACATCTCCAAGGGAATGGTTAATTCTTGTCTTACCCATGTTTCTAAATTTTCTGCACAGTCAATAATGGTCAAGATATGGGGAGGAAAACGCCCATCCCGATCTAGGCGATCGCTCAACCAAGCTTGGGGTGTAGTTAGGAGTAAACCATCTCCTTCACTCCAGCGATCGCCTATTCTGACTTTTTTTTCGGTCTTCAACCAGTCTTGCAGTAAAGGAATTTTTTGTTTGAGTAAACTTTGTCGTACGGAATCTGGAGCAACCAAAATGACCGACCAGTCTCCGAGTAAAGCCGGTACTAAATAGCTAAAACAATACTTGCCTACACTACTCCCAGTTTGAATTAAAGCAGGTCTACCCAAGCGTAAGGCTCTCGCTATTAGTCTCGCCATAGTTAAATGGTGAGGCCAATCGGTATTATTTTGAGCTTTAAGAAAAGCACGAAGAGACGAATGGACTTCTACTTCAATCACTATAAATTAGGATATTTACTCAAATTCTGCTTGGGGAAATGCACCTGGTCTTACTTCAATAATTTGCGCTTTATTTTGACGGATAACTCCTATTAATAAAGCTTCACCAATTTCGCTCTTTTCTACTTGTTCTTGTACCTCTGTGGCTGTTTTAACCGAACGACCACTAACCTTAATAATTGTATCTCCTTTTTGTAAACCTCCTTTTTCGGCAGGAGAATTGGGCATAACCTCAACAATGATTACACCCTGATTCTCGGTTACTTTAAAATTGTAATCTCCACTACGATTAATTTCTTCTTTGATTAACGGGTCGAGAGTCATCATTTTAATTCCTAGATAGGGATGATCTGCCTGTCCTTTGGTAAATAGTTGTTGGGCAATACGTTGAGCCGTTTCAATGGGAATAGCAAAACCCAATCCTTGAGCATCAGCACGAATAGCGGTATTAATACCGATTACTTCTCCTTTAGCGTTAAGCAGAGGCCCGCCAGAATTGCCAGGATTAATCGCAGCGTCAGTTTGAATAAATCTTACTCTTTTATCAGGCACTCCTACTTGAGAACTAGAACGACCTAAAGCACTAATAATTCCTACAGTAACTGTATTATCTAAACCAAGAGGATTGCCGATCGCGATCGCCCATTCTCCAGGGATCAGAACTTCTGCTTTGCCTAAAGTCACCGTCGGCATATTGGTAGCTTCAATTTTAACTACGGCTACATCGGTTATGGGATCGACTCCTAAGACCTCTCCTTCATAAATTTGACCATCTTTGAGGGTGACTTTAACTCTATTCGTTCCTTCCACTACATGAGCGTTAGTAATCAAACGACCATCAGAACTAATAATAAATCCCGATCCCGTACCTTTTTCCACTCTTTCTGGTGGGTTCATTTCTTTGTTACCAAAAAAACGGCGGAAAAAAGGTTGTTTAAATTTTTCTGGGAGAGAAGAAGATACTGGACGGACTGCATCAATACGAACAACTGCCGGACCTACTTTCTGCACTGCTTGAGCAATAAAGTTAATATTATGGCTAGAATTTGCTACATCGATCTTTCCAGGAGAAGATGGTAATACCTGTGAATAAAGAGGAGATGGTTCGACAAAAGTTGATTGCTCTCGCCAATAACGACTTCCCCAAAATCCAGCACCACCGCCAAGTGCCAAGATTCCCAAGTAGACACCTAGCTTATTAATAGATAAATTCATGTTGTCTCTTAATTTTATAGTGGAGCCTATTTCTTATTGTAGTTAATACCCATATAAAAATTATTCCCGATTATTTCCGAATTTAGTGAAAAGATTTGCTCAAATTAACTATTGATTCAAGTTATAACGAGAAAATAAGGTTTGCTTCCCCTGCTTATATAAATCTTAGTTTATTTTGACCGCAGGACTGGGCGGTTGGGGAATTCCCACTAGAATACAACCACCACGTTCCGCGCAGTTAACTGTCGGATTCATAAACATAATATTATTCAAAACTCAAAATAGCGATCGCGCTTTCAAGTCGGATACATTTGTCGAAAATTTTGTTCATATCTCTACCAAAGCAGCGCATTACCTTGCCGAGAAAAAAGTTCGCACTGTTGGAGTAGACTACCTTTCTGTTGGTGGCTATCGGGGTAACGTTGTCGAAGTACATCATGCTTTATTGAGTTCTGGTATTTGGGCGCTGTCAGTAGTAAATTAGACTATGAATATAATTAGAGTCGAAGGTACTCCGCCATAAGATGATAGAGTCTGCTTCGACTTTGTCAATACTTGCCAAACAACCCTCATGAAACTAGACCCTAAAATTCCTGCTGGTGAACTAAAAAATAAATGGGACAATTTTATAGACCATTGTAAGTTAGTGAGTCCTGCTAATAAACGCAAATATACTATTCTCATCGTTGGTACTGGTTTGGCGGGGGCTTCCGCAGCAGCTACTTTAGCGGAGTTGGGCTATAACATTAAAAGCTTTTGTATTCAAGATTCTCCTCGTCGTGCCCATAGTATTGCTGCCCAGGGAGGAATTAATGGGGCGAAAAATTACCCCAATGATGGAGATACAGTATGGCGATTATTCTACGACACGATCAAAGGTGGTGACTATCGCTCCCGCGAGGCTAATGTCTATCGTTTAGCCCAAATAAGTAATAGTATTATCGATCAATGTGTGGCTCAGGGTGTACCTTTTGCTAGAGAATATGGGGGGTTACTGGCTAATCGCTCTTTCGGTGGGGCGCAAGTATCTCGTACTTTTTATGCTAGGGGGCAAACGGGACAGCAACTGTTACTGGGGGCATATAGTGCCATGTCTCGGCAAATTGCTGCGGGCAGAATTACCGTATTTCCCCGTCGGGAAATGTTGGATTTGGTAGTAATTGAAGGGAAAGCTAGAGGAATTGTCGTTCGTAATCTAATTACAGGGGAAATTGAATCCTATGCAGGGGATGCAGTACTTCTGTGTACGGGAGGTTATAGTAATGTTTTCTATCTTTCTACCAATGCTAAAAACTCTAATGTAACTGCTGCTTGGCGATGCTATAAACGGGGTGCTTTATTTGCTAACCCTTGTTACACTCAGATTCACCCTACTTGTATTCCTGTTTCTGGGGACTATCAATCTAAACTGACACTGATGAGTGAGGGTTTACGCAACGATGGTAGGGTATGGGTGCCGAAACAACCAGGCGATAAACGTCCTCCCCAACAAATTCCCGAAGCTGAAAGAGATTATTATTTAGAAACTAAGTATCCTAGTTTTGGTAATCTCGTCCCCCGCGATGTGGCTTCTCGCAACGCCAAACTGATGACAGATCGAGGGAGAGGAGTAGGGGAAACGGGTTTATCCGTCTATTTAGATTTTCGCGATGCTATTAAAAGACTGGGTAAGGGCGCGATCGCGGAACGTTATGGTAATCTATTTCAAATGTACGAACGCATCACCGCCGAAAATCCCTACGAAGTACCGATGCGTATCTATCCCGCCGTTCACTACATTATGGGCGGTTTGTGGGTAGACTACAATCTGATGAGTACTATCCCTGGCTTACACGTTTTAGGAGAAGCTAATTTTTCCGATCATGGTGCTAACCGTCTTGGTGCCAGTGCTTTGATGCAGGGTTTGGCAGATGGTTATTTTGTAATTCCCTATACTCTGGGTAATTATTTAGCTACCACAGATATTAAGCCTGTGGATACGGATCATCCAGCTTTTGCCGAAGTCCAAGCAGCCGTAAATACGAAAATAGACAAACTATTGAGTATCCAGGGCGAAAAAACCGTCACCGAGTTTCACCGACAACTGGGTAAGCTGCTTTGGGATTATGTGGGCATGTCTCGCAACCGAGAAGGATTAGAATATGTTATTGGCGCGATCGCCCAATTAAGAGAAGAATACTGGCAAAATGTTAAAGTACCGAGCGATGCTCATACTTTGAATAAAAACTTAGAATTTGCCGGTAGAGTAGCTGACTTCCTTGAATTAGGTGAATTAATGGCACGGGATGCTTTAAACAGAGAAGAATCTTGTGGCGCACATTTTAGGGAAGAATATCAGACACCAGAAGGAGAAGCTAAACGAGATGACGAGCATTTTGCCTATGTTGCTGCCTGGCAATATCAAGGAGATGAACGAGTACCCTTACTACACAAAGAGCAATTAGAATTCGAGAATGTCAAATTAACTCAACGCAGTTATAAGTGAGGTTATGTCATCGAGAGTTAAGGTTTAACTCAAACCGTTGTAGATGGACTGGCGAGTTGCCATTAACTGAAATTCATCCCTAATTATTCTCTATTACTCTTTAGATTCAAAAGACGAGCAAGGATTAAGTGACAAACTTATTCCTCAAATGAATTTAAAGATTTAGATAATGCCACGAGCTAAAAAGAATTTACCTCAACTTTCTGATAATTTGTTTCTTACTGATGGTGGGATTGAAACCACTCTAATCTTTAATGAAGGACTTAATTTACCTTATTTTGCAGCGTTTGATTTATTTAAAAATGCTCTGGGATACGAAGCTTTACACAAATACTTCCGTACCTATGCCCAACTAGCCCAAAAATATGAGGTAGGGTTGATTCTGGAAAGTCCCACTTGGCGAGCCAGTGAGGACTGGGGCGACAAACTGGGATATTCAACAGCCGAAATTGCTGCTCTCAATCGCAAGGCAATCGAATTACTTCAAGATATTCGAGACGAATACGAAAACCACAACACCCCAATGGTTATTAGTGGTTGTATTGGACCAAGGGGAGATGGCTATAATCCTGAGTCATTGATGAGTGAGGCTGAAGCAGAACGCTATCATTCAGCGCAAATTGAAACATTTTGCTCCGCTAAAGTAGATTTGGTAACAGCTATCACTATGACTTATGTAGAAGAGGCAATTGGCATCAGTCGAGCTGCTAGTAATGCCAATATCCCAGTTGTTATCTCTTTTACAGTGGAAACTGATGGTCGGCTGCCCACTGGACAACCACTGAAAAATGCGATCGAACAAGTCGATAATGCTACCGATAGCACACCTATTTATTACATGATTAACTGCGCCCATCCTACTCATTTTGACAGCGTACTGCCTACTGGTGAAAGGTGGTTAGAGAGAATTCGCGGGCTTAGAGCCAATGCCTCTATCAGAAGTCATGTTGAACTCGATGAAGCGGAAGAACTAGATGATGGCAACCCAGTAGAACTTGCTTCTCAGTATCGACAATTAAAAAGACAACTTCCTTTTTTGAATGTTCTTGGTGGCTGCTGTGGCACAGATCATCGTCATGTAGAAGAGATTTGCCAAGTTTGTCTACCTCTCTTTTTTGCGGTTAAATAGCTTGAAAAATAATTACTTTAGAAAGTATCTTGAAAGCGACGATCGATATAATATGAGGATTTGATACTGCCTGTATAGAGGTTATTGTCGATCGACTTTACTCGCAGGCATTCATTTTAATAGCTTTAGTGACAAATTAGTTAGTATGACATGATTACGGAAGCTTATACGCCCCGCCACATTCCGCGATCGCTTGACCAATATGATGGTTTACCTTATTGGTGTAAGACTAAGTATAGAATGTTTTTGATAATCTTTCTTATTTAGAAATAGATTTTAATGATATATTAAACTACGTAGTGTTGCTAATAATTATCTAAAAGCAACTTATCTAATTGCTTAGAAATAGTTATAAGTACGTATTGTTATATATAAGTAGTTCTATATATAGACTTACTCAGTTTACACCAAGCATATTTCAGATGAAACAATCGGCAATTCTCGATCTAGAGAGTGTTACCAAAAAATTTAACCACTATTCTACTCCAGCAGTAAAGGATGTTAGTCTAACTCTTCAACAAGGAGAGTTATTAGGACTACTCGGGCCTTCTGGTTGTGGTAAAACCACTCTATTGAGAATAATTGCTGGGTTTGAAAAAGCATCTCAGGGAAAAATTACATTAGCAGGACAGTTAGTTAATAGTGAAAATTATTGGCTTCCTCCTGAAAAGCGCAACACGGGAATGGTATTTCAGGATTATGCCTTATTTCCTCATTTAAGTGTGGCAGATAATATTGCTTTTGGTTTAAAAAGAAAAAAAGGTCTTAACAGCAAACAAATAAAACAAAGAGTAGGGGAAGTATTAACCTTAGTCGGATTAGCAGGACTAGAAAAACGCTATCCTCACGAATTATCTGGGGGGCAGCAGCAAAGGGTAGCCTTAGCTAGAGCCTTAGCACCTCAACCAGCATTAATGTTATTGGATGAACCTCTAAGTAATTTAGACGCGCAAATACGTCATCGATTAAGAGAAGAAATCCGTTGTATTCTTAAAGCTGCGGGAACATCAGCTATTTTTGTTACTCACGATCGAGAAGAAGCCTTGGCTATTTCCGATAAAATTGCGGTGATGTCTAAAGGAAAGTTAGAGCAAATAGGTACACCAGAGTCTATTTATACCCAACCCTCATCTCGCTTTGTTGCCGAGTTTGTCACTCAAGCCAATTTCTTACCCGCTAAAAAGAAAGGGCAAGTATGGACAACAGAAATTGGCGAATTAAAAATTCCTGCATCTATCGTTGTTAATAATAATTTCGAGCGCGGTGATTTAATGCTGCGCCAAGAAGACATTCTCCTCATTCCCGATGAAAATTCCGCAGTAGTAGTCAAAGAAAGGCAATTTTTGGGTAGAGAATACCGTTATTGTTTAGAAACAGCTTCGGGAAAAAGATTACACGCTCGAACTAGTGCAGGTATTGCCGTAGATGTAGGAACTAAAGTTAATTTATCAGTTGTAGCAGGAACACCCAAAATTTTTCCAGTTAAGTCTTTCTCTGAAGAAAAGGTAAAAGCCGAAGTTTACGCTTAAAAATAAATATTTTCTGCTATCCTAACTCGATCGATTAACATAATCGGTATAGGAGGTCTAGAGCCATGACTAATGCCATCAAATGTCTCAATTATATCGATGGGAATTGGATTTCTGCGCGATCGCACGATAGGTTAGAAAGCCGAAACCCCGCCAACTCTCAAGAATTAGTTGCCACCTTTCCCAGATCTAGCGCAACCGATGTAGATAAGGCAGTTGTCGCAGCCCGTCAGGCCTATAAAAGTTGGCGGACTGTTCCGGCACCACAGCGAGCGGAATATATTCAGCGCATAGGAGAACTACTACTGCAAGAAAAAGAAAAACTCGCACGGCTTATGAGTCGAGAAATGGGCAAAGTTCTAACTGAAGCCAGAGGCGATGTCCAAGAGGGAATTGACTGTGCATTCTACTATGCAGGAGAAGGTAGACGCTTATTTGGTCAAACTACTCCTTCAGAATTGGGAAACAAGTTTGCTATGACCATGCGTGTACCTATTGGAGTTTGTGCTTTAATTACTCCTTGGAACTTTCCTATTGCTATTCCCTGTTGGAAAGCTTTACCCGCCCTAGTTTGTGGTAATACTATTGTGTTTAAGCCAGCTAAAGATACTCCCGCTTGTGGCACCATGCTGATAGAGATTTTTGCTGAAGCGGGTTTACCTGCTGGGGTAGTTAACTTAGTTCATGGTTCGGGCAAAGAAGTCGGTCGTGCCTTACTAGAGCATCCCGATGTCGATCTAGTATCATTTACCGGTTCTTCTACTACAGGAGCAGAAGTAGGAGAAACTTGTGGACGTACCCATAAACGAGTATGTCTAGAAATGGGAGGTAAAAATGCCCAAATTGTGATGGAAGATGCAGACCTAGATTTAGCTTTGGAAGGGGCTTTATGGGGGGCATTTGGTACGACAGGACAACGTTGTACTGCCACTAGTCGTTTGTTACTACACAAAGAAATAAAAGCTGAATTTACTACCAGACTAGTAGAACAAACCAGTAAACTACGTCTCGGTGCAGGTACAGACTCAAATACGGATGTAGGCCCTTTAGTAAATTCCACACAATTAAAAAGAGTGAGTGATTATTTAGAAATTGCCCGCAATGAAGGAGCAAAAATACTCATTGGCGGACAAGTTGCTAGAGGAGAAGAGTTAAAAAATGGTTATTTCTTTCAACCAACTATCCTCGATGACGTTACTCCAGATATGAGGGTTGCTCGCGAAGAAATTTTTGGCCCTGTAGTTTCTTTAATCGAAGTTAATTCTTTTGCGGAAGCTATTGAAATCATTAACGATACTCCTTATGGTTTATCTTCTTCGGTTTATACTCGCGATGTTAATCGGGCTTTTCAAGCAATGCGAGATATCGAAGCCGGGATTACTTACATTAATGGTCCTACTATTGGTGCAGAAGTACATCTTCCTTTTGGTGGCGTAAAGCAAACAGGTAATGGTCATCGTGAAGCTGGAAGTACAGCTTTGGATGTATTTACAGAGTGGAAAACTGTCTATGTAGATTTTTCGGGTAAGCTACAGAGAGCGCAAATCGATAATCGTTAACAAGGGAGTTCATAGGGACACTCCCTAGAATGTCCCTATTTAACTTGAGTTCGGGATAAACTAGACTCCTTATATTCCAAAGGTTTAAGAAATGCTATTGTCTAGTTAGATTTGTTTTTCGCTCTTAGCAAAAGATGCCTTAAAAGCTTAGAGCTTATAGCTTATAGCTTATAGCTACCGTAACCGACTAATTATCTTAACCCGAACTGACGTTATTTAAGCTACCCAGTTTCCTTTATTTGATTTAAGCGATTTAATTTCAGATTAGATAGCCCTAATTCTCTAGATTTTGCCATTTCTCTTGGTTTTTCTAAGGATAAAGGCGCAGCTAATAACAAAATCTTCTCAAATAACCAAGGAAAAATACGTTGACACCACAAGGCTGCATGACTTTGCCATCCCACTAAAATTTCGGAAGAGTCTTTCTTTATGCCTTTAATTAATGCTTGGGCAACTTCTTCAGGAGTCATTGGCATTACCCAACGAAATAATTTTAAGTCTCTAACCATGTCGGTATCCGTCAGGGATGGTAGAAGCGCGATCGCTTTAACATTATAGGGGTCTAATTCAGTGCGTAAAGCTTGAGTAAATCCGACGATCGCAAATTTAGTTGCCGAGTAACTAGCCATAGTCGGTGCTGCCACTTTACCCATCAGACTGGAAACATTAACGATTATTCCTTGCCTTTGAGCTGCCATCCGTCGAGCCATTAAACGGGTAATTGTCATCATGCCTAATAGATTAAGGGATATTTCTTCTTCGACTTTTTGCTGTTTCGATTGTAAGAAAGGAGCTTGGTGCGCTACACCAGCACAGTTGATCAGTATCTGAATGGGTGCATAGGTGCGCCATGCTTGAGCGATCGCGATATTAATCGATACTGGCTGAGTTAAATCTACCGCTAAAGTAATTACTTCTACGTCCAATGATTGGATTTCGGTAGCTACTTCAGCTAATTTTTGCCGATTTCTGGCTACTAGTAACAATCGCTTAATGCCTTGTCTGGCCAATTCTAGCGCGATCGCTTTGCCAATTCCACGGGAAGCCCCAGTAATTAGGGCTGTTTTACCTACTATATTCATGATTAAATACCTCCACTATTGAGATAATTGCCCAGCATCATTTAGATGCTCGTTAGCAGTGCAGTAATTCAAATGATTAAAACTTTTGATAATGATTAACTAATCATGTCTTAGTAATTCAAAATTTCCTCATTAGGAAAGCAGCCAAGATAGATAGATAGATAGATAACTAAGATGTTCCATGATTAAGTCTCCTCGCTCTCTAAAAAGTATTGACAAGAGCAACAACTCGTGTACACCCTAGCAACGGGATCGCTAGACTTGCAACATTTTTTAATTAACTTTTATTAAGTTTTCTGAAAAAATAGGCTCTATATCTTGACTTTTTTATCAAGAGATGGTGAGCGATCCCGCTTCGGAGCCTTCTTCTGCTTAGTATTCAACCAAACTCGACAATAATGAGAAGACTTTTTTCTATAGATTCAAAAAAATGCAGGCGATCACGCAGTGCCTCAGCTTCGCTGAGATAGCTTCTTGGGAGGTTAAGTACCCGTGCAAAATAAATTACTGGTGGAGAGATGAAATAGGGATTGGGGAGTTATAAATTTATAAATGATTATGCTTAGGTACTTAGAGTAGAGCAAAACACTTCAAAAGCTGATGGCCGATCGCTAATAGCTAAAAACCGAGTTACGAATGCTTCCTACCGATGAGTTAATGTTTCAACACAATCCGATATCGAGCTTTTCCTGCTTCTAAATGCGCCAATGCTTCATTAATCTGACTGAAAGCAAAAGTTTCTGTAACAGGCTCAATGCCATGACGGGCAGCGAAATCAAGCATTGTAGCCGTTGTAATCGGGCTACCAAGGGGGCTACCAGATAGGGATCGTTGCCCCATTAGTAAGGGAAAAACATTGGTTTGAATTGGATTCGGTACGACTCCCACAAAATGTAATTTCCCTTTAGGACGCAGGGTGTTGAGGTACATTCCCCAATCGAGATCGGCATTTACAGTAGAGAGAATGAAATCAAACGAGTTGGCAACTGCTTCAATTTCCTTAGCATTACGGGAGTTAACAAAGTGGTTTGCTCCCAATTCACGAGCTTCAGCTTCTTTGTCAGAACTCGTAGAAAAAGCAGTAACATCACATCCCCAAGCTCGTAAAAACTGTAGTGCCATATGTCCAAGACCACCGATACCAATCACAGCGACTCGGTCAGTTGGTTGCACATTACACTGAACAATAGGATTGAAAACGGTAATACCCCCACAGAACAAAGGGCCTGCCTTAGCGGGATCGATCCCTTCTGGCAGAGGAATGACCCATTCTTCATGAGCCCGCACCTTGTCAGCAAAGCCTCCGTATCTACCTACAATAGTTTGTTCGGCAGTGAGACACAAGTTATGATTGCCCGACATACACCACTCGCAGTGCATACAAGAATGAGAAAACCAACCTAATCCGACCTGCTGACCTATCTCTAAAGTTTTAACGCGATCGCCAACTGCTACAATAGTTCCTATGACTTCATGACCGGGAACCAATGGATACTCACTCATACCCCAGTCATTTTTCACCATACTCAGGTCGCTATGGCAAATTCCGCAATATTCGACCTTAATTTCTACTTCTTCGTCTTTTAGTTGACCCGGATCGTACTCGAATAGCTCCAATTTTTCATCTTGTTTGTTTGCTGCATAAGCCTGAATCATCTTACTCTTTCCTGTTAGAGTTTCTTCAATTCTCCCTTAGCCCTGAAAAAAACTTTCTTAATTCAAAATAAAGGTTATGTCATAATCTATTACTCATTAAATAAAAAGCTATGGAATGTAAATTGTGTCAGAGAGAGATGGAAAATTTAACTATTCACCATCTGATTCCCAGACAATACCTCAAAAGAAAAAAAATAGCTGATAGTCCTACAGTTAATATATGTACTGCTTGTCACAAACAAATACACGCATTGTTCGATAATAAAAAACTTGCTCGAGAATTAAATACCCCCGATAAACTAAAGCAAGAACCTAAAATGCAAAAATTTCTGTCTTGGGTCAGAAAACAAAAATCTCAAAAACGAGTTATCGTTCGTATGCCCAAGTAAAATTTACGCGCTCAAACCAAAGCCTTTTAACTAAATGTTGCCTAGAGAAGAATTATTATCAAAAGTAGAAAATAAAGAAGAAGTTGCTCGCATTATTGATAAAGCAGAGCAAGCCCTCAAAACTTGGGAAGTTACTGTAACTGATTTTTTTTCACCCCCTATCTTGATTGAAGTCGACCGAGTTTTTCAGCAATTAACAGAGATAGAAGTATTACCTTGGGGTGGCTATCCACAAGCAGAGAGACAAAGAGTGGGTATTTCTCGCCCAGATATTCCGCTGGATAAGTCCCAAATTGAATTAGCACTTTTAGATATTGCTGGCAATTTTTTGTTCGATCCCGCCAATCATAGAGACTTTTTAGGCGCAATTTTGGGGACGGGATTAGTCAGAGATAAAATTGGCGATATTATTGTTTTAGGAGAAAGAGGAGCGCAAGTAATTGTCGTGCCAGAGATAGCAGAATTTTTGGAATCATCTTTAACCCAAGTACGTTCTGTAAGCGTGAAAACTCGTAGAATTGATTTTAACGAACTAAAAATACGCCCACCTCAGAAAAAAGAAATGACGACAGTAGAAGCCTCTATGCGTCTAGATGCGATCGCTTCGGCTGGTTTTGGGATGTCTCGGAGTAAAATGGCGAGTGCTATTTCTGGAGGGGATGTCAGAGTTAATTGGAAAGATATTACTCAATCTAGTTACAACGTTAAAGCCGGAGACTTAATTTCTGTTCGGGGTAAAGGTAGATTGAAAGTAGGAGAAGTTTCTGTAACTAAGAAACAACGCTATCGGATTAACTTGGTCAGATATAAGTAACTGATGTTACCTAACTAGGCACCAAACCCTTTATCGCAGTACGTTAATCTGTTAGAACAAGTCGATCTAATTGCTCGTAAGTAATAAGTAATAAGTAATGAGTAATAAGTGTCCTAATCTAAGTGCGTATTGCTACGGAATCAAAATACTTGTGCGGATTAGAAGTTGTAACCGACCCCTAATAAAAGACCTACGCCAGTATTATCAATTAAGTTGACGTTAATAGCCGTATTAGCCGTAAATTTAGCCGATAAAGGTATATCTAAGCCCCCAGTAATTAATAAGCCAACGGTATCGTCTTCACCTGTAGCCAGAGAGATACCCCCACCAAGATAAGGGGCAATCCTCAAGTCTTCTTTGGAGAATCGTTTGCCCCAAAAGTCAACTGTTAAAGAAAGTAGAAAAGTGATATTGTCATCAATTAAAGCCGAGGGACGAAAAGATAAATAGTCAGTTAATCCTATTTTGCTAATCACAGCTAACCCACTTTCTCCCACACTGGTATTTCCGTCCAGACCAATATTCGCACCAAGTCCCCAATAACTAGAACCAGAGCGCGTTGTTCTACCTGGCTCGATTTGCTGTGCTATTGCCGAAGCAGAATCAGATTTTCGCTGTAAATTTGAGTTTTCTTGTGAAGAAATTTTTTCGGTGAGAGTTTCTGCTCGAACCGTTAGCCCTGTGACTGACAAAATCAAGGCTGTCATACCAAAAATTGAACCAGATTGCCAATTGACAAATAAATTAATCATCGCTTATCCAACGAGCTTTTCTTTCTACTGTTACAGCAGAGATGGTCAAGTTAATTTAATTAGGTTGACATCTTATTCATAATTGCTTCTCTAGCTACTTTTGGCTTCAGTGTATTTTGGTATTTTCTCTTAATTTCTTCTTTCGAGCGGGGATTCGATTGTCCAAACTACATCCTCATTGGAGATGAAAATAAAAGAAGCCTATCGATTTTTATCTCTACTCGCTCGGTAAAATTACTTATTTTCGGCTCAATTACTTCAAGCTAAATTTAAAAAATAATGTCCTTTCATCAAGAGCTTATCAAGTTTAGAGCTTGGTTCTAGACACAGACTTAATTAGTATTCATACTAATAGTGTTATCACTATCGAGTCTTAATGATGACAAATACTTCTCCTCCCACTCTCGAAAGTCTGATTAGCCTTGCTGCTAATGACGAAAATTTCTCTACTATTATCTCGAATTTACAGAGTCTCTATCTTTACTTGCAAGAGAACCCTTCTAACCGATGTGAAGATGATTATGTGAGACTGATGGCACATTTGCTGGAGAATTACCTCAATGCCTCCAAAAAATTGAGCTTACGCCAGCATTTAGTCGAAATGATTGCTCGTCAAACTCAGGATGACTATGCAGCTCAATACTTTAAGCAACGATTTACCAACGCCGAACTGTTAGACTTATTGCAGCACCATCGTAGTTTGACGGGTACTAGGCTTGTCTTGACTGATGTTGATTATGACCGCCACAAATTTAAGTTAAAAATTAGTCGAGATGAGAACTGATTAACTAGATAAGAGCGAGCAACGTGAATTTATTCAAGAGCGATCTGGAGATGATTCATTTCATAGTACTTTTGTTTTGAGAACAAATTACTCTTCGCTCACAACATTTACCAATATTTTGACAATTATTCGGGAATTTTTGGCAATTAAGAGCATAACCTGGAGCTATTACTCATGTCAGACCATACCCATAGTACTTATTTACCTTTCTCAAAGACGGAAATTTTTGACAATAAGGAGAATGATGAACAGCTCCTCCGGCTCCATGCTTACTGCTTGCTGCCATTAGAGGAATCACTGCCAACTTTAATGGAAAAGGTTTTAGCCGATTACGATCGAGATACTTTAACACTGGTTCTTAACATTTTAGATTTCTATGGTTATCAAGTCTGTCCACACTGTTGTCGGCAGAAGATGTCTTATTTGGTGTTGGCAGATAGACAAACTCGCCAAAAATTACTCCTCAAATGTGTGCAAGTATCTTGGCAATATATACAAACCTTTGAGAATTACAAAACCCTCCCTGTTTTAGCCGAGAGACTATTTGGCTATTTAGTTGCTGGTGCTAGGGATGAAGAGTTTCACAATTTTATAAATGCTGTCAGCAAGACCCAAACCCAATACTGTTCCGAAGAGCAAAAGCGATCTTTTGAGAGAGAAATTCGCTCCCGATCGCTAAATCTTTGAGTTAGTAGTATGCTATGTTATTATTATTTGTATACTAGACCTCTTGCCAAAATAAATGAGAAATTCAAATTAATTCCTTTTACCTTTTACCGCCAATCTACGCTGAATTGAAGAGGACACGGTTTTTGAGGTTTCCTCAAAAACGTGCTTCCCGAAGGGCGACGGTACGTCGGATGTCCGTTTCAGCGTAGCACTCCCGAGTGCATTCGGAACCTTTTACATCGACTTAACCAAGGTTTATAGGACTTATGCAAGAAGTCTACTACAACCTATCGCTTATTTGGTATCGAATCGCACTTATTGATAAAGAAATTACAACTTTGCATAAAAACTGATATCCAAACGTAATAGATTAGAAATTATCGCGATGGTTCCCCAGCAAGTAAAATCATGTGTCCTCGTATAGTTGCGAAACGTAGTTTTCAGTCTGCCGATCGAGAAGAAATAGCCAAATTATGGCTTGTTTTGGTAGGAGTTAACCGATATCAGGATGAAAATTTACCATCTCTGCAATATTCAGCCCTAGATTGCCAGGGTTTAGGAGAAGCTCTCAAAGAAGCAACTCAATCTTTTAGAGCCAGAAAAGTAATTACTCTGCATGATTTTACCGAAAAACAGCCAAATTTAAAGACATTTCGGCAAAGTCTCCAGGATGTTGTCGCTAATGCTCGACCAGAAGATACAATTCTTTTATATTTCTCTGGACACGGTGTTTTAGATCCACAAAGTCAACAAGTTTTTCTGTGTTTAGCTGATACCGTCAAAGAGCAGTTAACTTCGACGGGTTTAGCACTCCAAGAATTATTAGGATTTTTAAGTGATTGTCGTGCTACTCAACAATTAATTTGGCTCGATGCTTGTCATAGTGGTGGGATGACTTTAAGAGGCAGTTTGAGTAAGTCCAAACCTCAATCTTTAGTTAATCCTACTTCTCAGTTAGTGGAAATATTGCGGAAAAAAGCTGCTCAAAGTCAGGGTTTTTATGCTTTGCTTTCTTGCGATCGAGCTCAGCAGTCTTGGGAGTTTCCCGAATTGGGACATGGAGTATTTACTTACTATCTAATGAGGGGTTTGAGGGGAGAAGCTGCTGATGCGCGAGGAACGATCGAAGCGGACTCTCTCTATCAATACGTTTACCATCAAACTCTCAGGTATATCGATAAAACCAATCAGCAGATACGTTTAATCAATCAACAAAAAAGCAGTCGGGGAGAAAGACAACTCCAGTCAGAATATCCTTTACAAACTCCCAAGCGGATTGTGGAAGGGTTTGGTAAAGTAATTTTAGGCAAGCGTCCGCCAGTTTCTTTAACTACCAATCCCCGTCAGGCTCTAGTTATTGATGGATTAAATAATATTACAACAACTTTAGCTCTGAGCCAAATCTGGCAAGGCACGGGTAAATTTTCTCTAGAGTATTTCCCTCAAACTACCAAACCTTGGTCAGAAGGAAAAGAAGCTATTAAAACCTGTCTGAGTATAGGAGAGCAAACAGAAACTGCGATCGAAGGAGAAGCAACTACTGCTTTATTGTATCTGCGGGGACGAATTGAAGAAACAGAGTCGGGGGAATCTTGGTTAGTACTCAAACAAGGATTACGTCTGAGTCGCTCTTGGCTGAGAAAAGTACTGCGTAATGCCCAAGCTACTCAACAGATTATCATTTTAGACTGTCCTGGTGCAAATTCTTTGGCTGAGTGGGTAGAAGATTTAGCTCTAGAGTCGGAGTTAGGGCAATGTATTATCGCTGCTGCTGCGGATTTGAGTTCTTCCCAACAGTTTACCCAAGCCTTATTAACTACTCTCAAACAAGCGGATCGACAGAAAGGATTACCCGTCGCTGCTTGGATTAGTCAATTACAAGTACAGTTAGCAGGAACACCCATTAAACTTCAGGTGTGGCTATCCGGTATTAGGGGCGCGATCGAAGTTTTACCGGGCAGATTAGAAACGCTTAAACCAGAGGATTCAGGAGTTTATGACCTCAATTTGTGCCCTTACATGGGTTTACAAGCTTTTAATGAAGAAAACGCCCAATATTTCTATGGTAGAGAAGGATTAGTCCAAAAGTTACTCAATCAACTCGCTCATCGATCGACTCTAACTCTAGTAGGGGCTTCTGGGAGTGGCAAATCTTCGGTAGTAGAAGCCGGAATAATCGCTCAGTTGCGTCAAGGGAAACAATTACCAGGTAGCGAACGATGGTGGATTAACTGTTTTCGTCCTTCCGCCCAACCCTTACAAGCTTTAGCCAAAACTTTAGTAGATTCTGGCACTAAAAAAGAACAAGCCCATCAACAATTACAAATCGAAGGACTCTTATATCAGGGAGTAGAAGGCTTTGTTCAATGGTTGCGGAACCGTCCCGAACCGATGGTAGTTTTAGCCATCGATCAGTTTGAAGAATTATTTACTATGGCAACAGCCATCGAGCGACAACAGTTTTTGCAACTAATTTTGGGTGCGGTAGAATATGCCAGCGATCGCTTTAAATTAATTATCACAGTCAGAGCCGATTTTACGGCTGCTTGTTTAGAAATACCAGAATTAGCCCAAATTTTGCAACAATCTAGTGTTTTAGTCCCTCCTTATCTAACAGAAGAAAATTATCGCAGTGCTATTATCAAACCTGCCGAACAAGTAGGGCTTAAAGTTGAAGCTAGTTTAGTCGAAGTTTTATTACAAGAATTAGACCGTTCCGCAGGAGATTTACCTTTACTACAATTTGTTTTGCAAAAGTTATGGGAACGTCGTCTGGGAGGAAAATTAACCCTAGCTACCTATCGGCAATTGGGAGGGATTAAAGGTGCTTTAGAAAGACAAGCACAATCTGCCTACGAAAATCTCGATCCCGAAGCCCAAGACTGCGCCAGATGGATTTTTATGAACCTAACTCAGTTAGGAGAAGGAACAGAAGATACTCGCCGTCGCGTGAGTAAATCCGAGCTTATTGTTAAGAAATATCCTTTACCCTTAGTCGAAAGAACCCTTGCTGCCTTAACTGCTGCCAAAATTATTGTGGTTAATCTCGACCGCGGAATCGATTTAGGACAAAGTAGGAGTGGAGATATTCCCGCCGATGATGATGAACTACTCCTAGAAGCCATGCATCAAGAAGTAACAGTAGAAGTAGTTCACGAAATTTTAATCCGTCATTGGTCGACTTTACGCTGGTGGCTAGAAGAAAACCGCATTAGACTGCGATCGCAAAGACAAATCGAACAAGCAGCTATTCTCTGGCAACAAAAAGACAAACAGCCAGATTTTCTCTTGAGGGGAGTCCGTTTAGCAGAAGCAGAAGAACTTTATATTAAATACACAGACGAATTGACGAGTACTGCCCAAGAATTTATTGCGTGCGGTTTAGAGGCAAGAAGACAAGCAGAACAAGAAACCAAACAACGCCTTAGAAAAACCCAGATAATGGCAACTACTCTCGGAATTTTAGGCTTAGTAGCCACAACTTTTGCTGGTTTAGCTTATCGTCAAAAAATACTAGCACAGATGGAAAATATCTCGGCACTCAATGCCTTTTCTGAATCTTTACTTCTATCCGAGCGGCAATTAGAATCTTTGTTAACTAGCGTTAAAGCAGGAGAGCAACTCCAGCAAGTTGACAGGTGGGGAAAAATCTTAGTTGGTAGTAATAACTGGCAGAAAACTAAATTAGAAACTATTGGCACTCTACAACAAACAGTAGAAGGGACTCAAGAACTAAATCGCTTAGAAAATCACGGTCAAAGAGTAAACGCCGTTAGCTATGGTCCTAAAGGTGAATTAATTGCCACAGCTAGTAGCGATCGCACTATTAAAATTTGGGATCGAGAAGGTAAATTACTCTTTACTTTAACAGGACATCAAGACCGAGTTACAGACCTTACTTTTGCACCTAATGGTAAATTTTTGGCTTCTGCTAGTGCAGATAATACCATTAGATTATGGAGTATTGCTAACGATCGGGTTCAACCCTTACACCAAATTAAAGGACATCAAGACTGGGTAACTAGCGTTGCTTTTAGTCCTGAAAGTGACATAATAGCTTCTGCCAGTCGTGATGGTAAGATCGAAATCTGGCAACTAGATGGTACCAAGATTCATACTCTATCTGCTCATCAAGGTTGGGTTAATGATGTAACTTTTTCTCCTTATATAACTAATAGATCGGCCAATAATCAAACCGAATCTTATTACTTACTAGCTTCTAGTGGAGAAGATGGCACGATTAAATTATGGTCAGTCAACCAGAATAGTAGTAAACAAATCCAAAATATTCAGGGAGATGAAGAAAGAGTCAGACAATTAACTTTTAGCCCCGATGGGAGCAAAATAGTTGCAGCTTGTGAAAATGGAATAGTCAGACTTTGGCGAGTCGCTGATGGCAGTTTACTTAATTACTATCCAACTAAAGCAGAAATTAACGATCTTAGTTACAGTCCCGACGGACAATTGTTGGCAACAGCAGGAGCAAATGGTCGGGTAAATATCTGGAATACCGATGGTATCTGGCAACAAACTCTCCATGGACATGGAGGAGAAATTTTAAGTCTAAGTTTTCATCCCGATGGTCATACTCTTGCCTCGGCTAGTGCCGATAAAACTGTCAGAATATGGCAAGTTAATAAACCTGCTTTTCTAGCCGATGGCGGTATTTATAGTATTGCTGTTTCTCCCGTTTCTCCAGAAACTTTTGCGACTACAGGCTGGAATGGAAAAATCGATCTATGGCGTAAAAACCCCGATAATAGCCGAAAATTACTGCTTACTCTACCAGGACATCAAACTACCGTTACTCAAATCCAATTTAGTCCCGATGGCAACATTCTTGCTTCTGCTAGTTGGGATAAAACCGTTAAACTCTGGCGTATTAAGGATGGAACTTTAATTACTACCCTCGAAGGACATCAAGATGGTATTAACAGTATTGCTTTTGCTTGGGGGAAAAAAGGCTATCTCTTAGCATCTGGTGGTGCA
This sequence comes from Xenococcaceae cyanobacterium MO_188.B32, assembly GCA_030065635.1. GTDB lineage: Bacteria > Cyanobacteriota > Cyanobacteriia > Cyanobacteriales > Xenococcaceae > JASJDJ01. The sequence goes on along the minus strand of JASJDJ010000020.1, from coordinate 13,398 downwards.
GATAAAACTATTAAACTTTGGTCGATAATCGATGAGCAACCCCAACTAATTACCACGTTAACAAACCACCAAGATGGTATTAAAACTCTTGCTTTTAATCCTAAAGGTACAATACTGGCATCTGGTAGTTATGACAAAACTATCAAACTTTGGAGTAGAGAAGGTGAGTTATTACAAACTTTAGAAGGACATAATTTAGCTATTTCTACTTTGGTTTTCAGCCCCAATGGTAAAACTCTTGTTTCAGGTAGTTGGGATAATACTATTCGTTTTTGGCAAATGAATCCACTAAGCAAAGAAGTTTCTTGGCTAGAAACTCTGAAAGGACATCAAAATGGAGTTACTGGTCTTAATTTTAATCCTGAAGGGAGTATTTTAGCTTCTAGTAGCGCAGATGGCACGATTAAACTCTGGCTAGAGCGCGATCAGCATGGCTGGCAGGCTTCGCCCGATCGCACTTTACTCAAAACCTTAAGAGGACATACCTCTCCAGTCAATAGCCTTGCTTTTAGCGATCGCGCTTTAATTAGTGCCGACGAACAACAAGGCTTAATTCTCTGGAATTTAAATCTAGATAACTTGTTATCTCAGGGTTGCGATCGTCTGGCTAATTATCTCCAAAATAACTCTCATCTGCCCAAGCGCGATCGACTTATTTGTAATTAATAACAATCAGTAATATGTGGATAATCGAGAAAAAAGTAGGTATATTTACTCATTATTTGACTTATTCAGGTAATTTCCAACCAGGAATAGAAAAAGCGAAAAAATTCCCCTCAGTAGAAATGGCAAATGTCATGGCTAAAGCTCATGGAGGAGTAGTTCGGCAAATAAGTCAAGGTGGATAAAAGTTAAAGTATTACTTCCTCATCTTCCCTATCTCCCTCTGCTTACCTAATTTTCGTTTCTATTATTAAAACCGACCTCCTATTAGAGCCATCTTTAGAAGTTTCTGCCAAATTGGTGCGAGAGTGGCTTTAACTATTAAGTCTCCTAGTAACAACCCCAGTCCCAGCAAAAAATAATTACGTGGAAAGTGAAGCTGAGGGAATTTTCTGCTAATTTTGTGACCGAGATTTAAAGCTAAAGCAGTCAAAGCCAAGCCAGTGGAAATATAGCCGATAACTCGCAGCATCGACCACGGTGGCCATCCCACTACAGCAGCTAACCAAGGATAATTACTGTGATAGATAAGCTGTCCCACATAAAAATTCATGTAATTGAGTAAATATGTTCCCAGAATTAAAGCTGCACTACCAAAAGTAACCAGTGACAAGAAAGAAAATAGTACATACTCTCGTAAATGAATGGGCAAAAACAATTGGACTGTCCCCTCTGCTCCTTCTCCCGTACGAATCCAATGAAACATATTTTCTGTATAGACAGAGCCGTGAATTACCACTTCGGCTGCTTGCTCTGGAGCTAAAACTGTTGCTCCTGCTACTGCGACACTTTGACAGACAGCCCACCAAAGCACCCAAATCATTGCCCGATTATAACTACAGCGAGCAACTAATAAGAAGTAGAGAGGGTAAATTACCCCTGCTCCTAACAATGGCATCAGCTTGGGAATCTTGAAGCTAAGACTAGCAACAGTAGTCAAAACTGCGCCAATTGCCAAAAGCACGGCAGTCAAGATATTTCTTTTTAACCCCCATTTTGTTTTGCTTATGGTAGGCACAACTAGAAAACAAGATCTTTGATGATTATTCTATACGCTTTATGCTTATATAAATAGAGTACTATTAATTTTTTCTTGTCTATAGCCTCTGTAACTATTGCATAGAAACTAATGGCAAAATCCAAATCCCAAGATTTGAGGTTCAAATTCTATCACCAGCTAGAAGAAATCTATCATCAATTTTTGGATGAGTTAGCTGAAGTTGAACTTACCGATAACGAAATAGGTAAAATCGCTCAAATTGTTATGCTTTCGCGTCAGGAAGGACTCAAACGTCTTGTTTCCGAAGAAGAAATGGACGCTTATTACGAGAGATATCCCCAAGACAAATAAATTTATTCCGCTCCCTGACTCGATGAATTCTAGATCAGAATTTATCAGTTTTTAGGTGTCTGCAACCCTCATTTTTTTGTTGCAAAAATCATAACTACGAACTACGAACTACTAACTCAGGTTGCTTGCTGCTTCTAATTTTTCCCAATCTTTAACAATAATTTCTCCGCCTCTCTTATAAATAACTATTCCCTTTAGTCTTTTAAACAAACGCACGCATTCTTCATAGGTAATACCGATACTGCGAGCAATTTGATAGTAAGGTAGTTTAATATTTAAACGATCGCCTTCTGCTAGAGAATAAGTGCCATCGCGATCGCGATAATATTGAATCAATCTAACTAAACGTACTATTGCTCGTTCGGAAATCAGTCCGTGTACTGTATTGTGGAGTTGTTGCAGTCTTTGATTGAATACTTCTAGTATTCGTAAACTTATTTCTGGTGCTTGAGCGATCGCTTTTAATAAAGCTTCGCGATCGATGGTTAGTATTTGTGACTTTACTTGACATATTACCGTTGCAGGGGAAATCCCGTTGCCAAAAATAGCTGGTGCAGCAAAAAGTTCTCCTGCTGGAATGAGGCGCACTACGGTTTCTTTACCACTAGCAGCAATCTTTTTAATTTCTAATCTTCCTGTAATTAAAGCATGAAGTTGTTGAGGAAGGCGATCGCCTTCTTGCATAATTATTTCACCTTGTTGATATTCTCGCACGTAACTGTAGGGAACAAGACTTTCAAGTTGTGTTGTCGCGACATCTTGAAAGATCGAGATTTGTTTTAGTTGAACGATCGATGAGTAACCTTTAACCAGCATAGATTAGTTATCTCTCTCTATAATCAAAGTGTATCGGCTGCCCTCGATAACTCTCTAACTAAGGCTACTTTTCCATAGCGCGAATCTATTTCCAAGGCTTGTATTTCCAAAACGCGATCGCCAAAAGGTAAATTGTAAGTAATCGTTTCGTTAGCTTTAAGATGCAAACACTGAGCAAAAACTTCTTGTAGATATTGTTTTGGAATGAATTGTTCTTCTCCGATCTTGAGTACGATCTGATTAAAAAAAGAAAGCTCTCCAATGTGATTAATAATACCTGCCGGTGTTGAGAGATTATCGCACCATCTCAATGCCAAAAACCATTTAGCATCACTCAATCTGTTGTATATTTTATCTGGCTTTGGGTGGGGAAAAACTTTATAGCCCGACTCAACAGCAACGATCGTTCCACCCAAAAAACCAAAGATCGTGCCGATGCGATCGCTCATCAAGTATTACTCTCAAAAAATACAACTACTAACCATACAACTTTAGTTTAAATAACAAAGCTGTAATTTTCCTCATTTCAGGAATTTTAGTGAATTGCGATCGCAGGATTCGCTGAAGCATTGCGCGAGCGTGCTATTTGATATAATATCTAGGGTTTGCTGAAAAAGTTTACTGGTTAGGGAAGGGAATAGGGAACAGGCAATAGGCGTAAGGTTTTCAGTATAATTTTCCTGATTTTTATCGCCAAAACTAGTGACAAGTGCAAGGTTTTTGAGCCTTATGAGCCAATTTTCTGGCACTTTATTGAGCTTAAATATGTTGAAAAGCCTTGTTTGACAAGCTTTTGGATTTATTCAGTAAGCCCTATCTAGAATAAGCTCGGTTCATTATTTCCCGAACAACTGCTGACTTAGCATCTGCATAATCTTGTGTATATTTCCAGGTTTGTTGAGATAGCTTGCGTTTTGTTGCTTCGTACAGCTTCATATCTTCAGGATGATTTCGTAATCGATCGCGAAAGGCTATCATGCGCTCAATTTCTTTACAGCCTGAGGTAAACACATGTAGATTTGCTTTAGTGTCTTGTAGTTTTAAGACACGATGCTCGTACCAATCGGGTTCTCGAATCTTAAGTACATACCCTAGCGTTTCTAGCTGAGGTACGTAAAAAGACTCATCAGATGAATCTGAAACCGCCAAGACCATATCAATAATCGGTTTTGCTGAAAGCCCAGGCACAGACGTTGAACCTACATGTTCGAGCAGAAGCGCTTTATCTTTTAGAACACCACGAATTTCTTTTTCTAATTCAACGAATATCGATGACCAAGCTGGATCGTAACCAGCAAGATGAATTGTATTATTTAGCACTTCTGGAACACCAACGGTGACTGACATGATTTCTTCTTCACTTTTCATATGCGTTACTTTTTTGCTTTTGTTACTTTTCTAGAGTTAAGAAAACTTTACCCCTAAACATTAGCTACTTGAGAGACTAAAATGTTTTAATTCGAGTAATTTTATCGAGTGCGATCGCTTTTTTCGCTCAGATTCTTCCTCAATCTTTTATTTTTGACAGAGAGACTCCTCTAATGTTGCAGTATCCGTCCGTTCCGCCGTCATATTAGCCGGCGATCGCACAACTTCAATTTATGGGCATCAGGAAAGAAACTCGCTACGGAGAGATCTGCTAACTTATGTTCGAGTTCAGCTAGGCTCATTTCTTGTTGTTTTGGAGTACCTAAACACCGAAGATTTAGCTTTTGATTCATGGCTTCCTGCTTACCTACAATGGCAATCAAGGGAATTTTGCGTTTAGAGAGTTCACGAATTTTTTTACCAATTGTACGGTCTTGGTTGTGAAGTTCTACCCTAACCCCTAATTGCTTGAGACGCGAGAAAATTGTTTCTGCCCAAGCAAATGCTCGCTCGGAAATAGAGGCGACTGCGACTTGTGTAGGTGCAAACCAAACAGGAAGAGAACCACCGTGATGCTCTAACAAAATGCCAATCCACCGCTCAAACGAACCCAAAATTGCCTGATGCAGCATAACAGGACGCTCTAATTCTCCCAATTCATTCACAAAAGCTAGCTCAAACAATTCAGGGAGATTAAAATCAACTTGAATTGTGCCACACTGCCACGAGCGTCCCAACCGATCTTGCAAACTAATTTCTAGCTTAGGGCCATAGAACGCTCCTTCATTCGGAGCTAGTTTATAGCTTTGCCCCAGAGACTGAACTACATCGATTAACAGCGACTCCGCTTTATCCCACAGGCGATCGGAGCCTAGTCGCTGCGAGGGTCTAAGAGAAATTTGCAGAGAAAATTGGTCATAACCAAAAGCAGCATAAACCTGCTTTACCATGTTGAGGAAATTGCTAATTTCACTTTGTATGTCAGATTCTCGGCAAAAGATATGGGCATCATCTTGAACAAATTGTCGCAGTCGCATACACCCCGATAAAGTGCCAGAAAGTTCGTTGCGATGACAGATACCAAACTCCATCAATCGCATAGGAATTTCTCGATAGCTGCGTTTACGGGACTGATAAATGGCAATATGGGCAGGGCATGACATAGGCTTCAACGCATAGTCAGGGCTGATAACAGATAAGGCTGATTCATCTATATCCTCCTTTACGCCGCCAACAACAAACATCCCCTGGCGAAATTTTTCCCAGTGTCTTGAACGTTCCCATAACGAGCGGTTAAGAGCAACGGGCGAGCGCACTTCTTCAAATTCACCAGCTTGATAAACTTGTCGCATAAAGTCTTCAATGCTGCGAAAAAGCCGTAGCCCCTGTGGGTGCCAAAACACCATTCCTGGACTATGCTCCTCAAAGTGAAACAAGTCCATATCCCTTGCAAGTTCACGGTGATCCGCCATTTTAGTTTCTCCTATTGTACGAGTAATAAAGTAATAAAAAACCCTCCAAGCCAAGTTTGGAGGGACGGAAAAATTACCGAGCGCGATCGAGCGTCACGTCTCTCCAGGCATGATGGTAGTGGTGGTGGTAGTGGTGTTCATTGCCAAAGGTATTGTTAGCAACATGGACATTTTTTTTACCTTTTAGATATAGGGGATGAAAAAACATTGCCCCCCAGAGTTCGTCTGGAGGGCAACTAAAGTAGTAAGACTAATTTCAGCGCAGTGCCTTAAAACCCTCCCGTGTGGGTAGTTGTGGTGATTGTGGTAGTAAGGACGAGTGCCGTTTTCATTAGTGATAAAAACTTTGTTCCAATATACTCTCAATATAGCAATTTTTTAACAGGTGTCAAGTACCCGAGAAAACTAAATGTCCAGCCTGTTTGCCTCAATAAAGTTTCAAATTGATCAAAAGTAAGATTTTGTGGACTCTCTTGTGCTTTTTTCCATAACTTTTCTCTTTTGGCCATGTTCTAATTATAAAACAGGCATTTTATTGTATTGTTGCGTATAAATAGCGATCGCTTCTTTTCCCTCAGATTGTTCTTAATTCATTCGGAATTTTAGAAGTTTTGGTACATTGCGATCGCCAAAAAAGTAAAATGTCTCAACTGTAATAATTTATAGGAACTTAATGATATTCTAATAGCTCTTCAACTGTTAAATTTATGTCACTAGCAATTTGTCGTAGCAATCGAGGAGAAATATCACGCCCTTTATGAAAAGGTACTGTTGTAGCCCTACCATCTTCGTGACGAAACTGCTTATGAGACCCTTTTTGACGAACTTCTCTAAATCCGAGATTTTCCAAAATTCGGACAACTTGTTGCGGTTTTAGAACAGGAATATTACTCATCAACTATTAGACCACAATCTGTTGTGTACCAACAAACTCTGTCTCAAAAGTTAGATTTTCATCTTCTAACAGCATTTCAATTACTTCTCGGAGATTTCCTTGTAACTCCTCTAAAGTTTCACCCTGAGAATGTGCGCCTTTAAATCCTGGGATGTATCCAACGTAGAGATTGGTATCCAAGTCTCGCTCAACAATTGCCGTAAATGTTCTCATAAAGTTAGATTTTTTTAATGCAATGAAGTATCAATAATTATTATCTCATTGTTATAAAACTTTGAACTTTCAACATAATATTATGGTATCTGCTGCTCTTTGATAGCTATAATTTGTTAAGTACGCTCTTTGTCCGTACATTATGTCATAATAGAGCTAAGTTGTATAGATATCGATCGTGAATAAATTATCCAAACCCGAAAAGCCAAAGAAGACAGCCAGATTAGAAGTAAGAGTCACAGAAGAATATAAGAAAAATATTGAAACAGCAGCCTATCTGCGGGGACAGAATATGACTGAATATGTTTTAGATGTTCTAGCAGAAGCTGCTAATAAAACTATTAGACAACATCAAATTTTAGAATTAACTAAAAAGGATATCGATCGTTTCGTTGAAGTATTATTAAAGCCTTCCGTTCCCACAGAACAGGCAATTAGCGATACCCAATGGTATAAACAAACAATTAATAATAATCAGAAACAATAATTAATCTTGAATCCTGCTAACACTAAATTTTCGATCGAACCTTTAGCAAAGCATCACAATCGCGAAGAATTTAGCTGTGGAAATGAAGAATTAGACCGCTATTTTAAGATTGTGGCTAGTCAAGATCGCAAAAGAAATATTGCCGTTCCATATGTAATAGTAAATTTAAAAAATTCACAAATAATTGGCTACTACAATTTATCTATGACCAGTATCTATTTAGGTGAACTGCCAAATTCAATTGCAAAAAAATTACCTAAATATCCTTTAATTGGTGTTACTTTAATTGGCAGATTGGCTGTAGATAATAATTATAAAGGGATGGGGTGGGGTAAACTATTAGTGATGGATGCTTTATATAAAAGTCTTGAAGCAAGTAAACAAGTTGCTTCTTTTGCTGTAGTAGTAGATGCAATTGATGAAAAGGCGGTAAAATTTTACCCCACATTCATCAGCCCCACAGATGAAGTACATCGGAAATAGTCGTCAAAGCATGATGAAATGGAAGAGTGAAACCAGAATCTCTTCCAGAGGATGAAAAGGAGGTAAAATTGCAGTCGAGGTAATGGGTTCAAGGAGAGCTATTCTCATGAAGCAACCCTTCATGAGAATGAGTAGAGGAATAAGTAACTAATTAGCCAGAATAATCAGGAAAAAATCAAGATAATTTAGAATGATTAAAACCAGATAAATTATTGAATAAAAGTGTTAACAGAAATAGAAATTAGAACCATTAACCATTTAGGAATAGTTGCGGGAATAATTGATGAACTTGACGTCGTAAATATCATCAACCAAGAAGCGCGGAATCGAGGAGCAAGAAATAGTTAATTCAGGAGAAATAGTTAAGGCAATTCTTTTAAATGGATTAGGATTTGTCTCCCAGCCACTATATTTATTTCCAAAATTTTTTGAAGACAAAGCGGTATCACATCTTTTAGGAAACGGAATTAAACCCGAACATTTAAATGAGCATAAAATAGGAAGAGTAATGGATAAGCTCTACGACTTTGGATTATCAGAATTATTCCTATTAATTGCCCTAGCAGCAGCTAAAAAATATCAAATTAATCTCGATTTTTCCCATAAAGAATTCAAGTTCTTTTTCAGTTCATGGTCAATACAATCAAGCTCTATCTTCTGTAGCAGAATCTCCTTCACCAGAGTCAGAGGTAGAACCAATACCCATTACTATAACTCATGGGTATTCGAGAGACCCTTCGGGTTCGCAGTCGCTCATGGGGGAAACCCCCAAGACCGCGCTGACTCACCATCGACCAGATTTAAAACAATTTATCGTAGATTTAATTGTCACAGGAGATGGGAATATACCAGTATTTCTGGAAGCAGCATCGGGGAATTCTTCGTGATAAAAAAGCTTTTGGTCACATAGCCAAAAACTATCAAAAACAACTAAAAATGGAGACAACAATAGTCGGAGATAGTGCTTTATACAGTAAGGATAACTTAGAGCTACTCAAACAAATTAAATGGCGTGCCCAGAGTTCCCCTATCAATATCTGAAGCTAAAAATCTGGTGAGTAGTTTATCAGAAATCGAGTTTACCAACAGTGAGATACCTGGTTATACTTGGGTGAAAAAGGAAAGTAATTATGGTGGAATACGTCAAAGATGGTTAGTGGTTAAAAGTGAAGCGAGAACTAAATCAGATTTGGCTTCTCTGGAGAAAAAGATGGTCAAAGAATCTGAATCAATTCAAAAAAAACTAACCAAGTTATCCCAGAAAAAGTTTAAGAGTGAGACCGAAGCAGAATTAAATTTAAAATTAATTCAGGCGAAACTTAAATTTCATGTAATTGATGAGAGACAAATTCCTGAAAATCAGGATGAAACTTATCAAATAACAGGAAAAATTCGGCCCAATAATGATGTAATTGACGTTTATAAAAATCGAGCAGTCAGATTTATTCTTGCCACTAATCGACTAGATTCCGAATCCTTTAGTTGTGATGAAATGCTCATCAAATATAAAGAGCAGCAAAATGTAGAAAGAGGTTTTGCCTTTCTCAAAGACCCCTTATTTTTTGCGTGAAGCGTATTTTCTTAAAATCCCCTCGAAGAATAGAAACTATGGTCATGCTTATGGGTTTATGGCAAGATGGTTTATTCTCTTGGGCAAAGAGAGGTTCGTCGCCAGTTATTTAATGCCCAAACTGGAATTCCTAATCAGGAACGGTAAATTAACAGCCCGTCCCACATTACGCTGGATATTTCAATGCGCATCAAGGCATTCATTTATTAGTTCATCAAGGAATTAAACAAGTTGTTAATTTAACAGAAGAACGTCTATTAACTCTCAAATTTTTCCCCTTACCTTGTCAAAAATATTATATTTTATCTGGGTAGTTATTGCCCAAAGTATTCGAGTTTCAATTAGCTGAAATTATGAAGACTTTTTTTCTCTGGCTCACCAGCCCTGGGCTGAATTTTCTGTGACTAGCTATTCTCATGAAGCAATCCTTCATGAGAATGAGGGGACTGACACGATAATGAGGGCTGAAATTCTCCTTCTTCTCAGTCTATTAAGTTCATACTCTTTCTTTTTCCTCATTCCATTCCTCTTCAACAGCGATTTCCGACGTGTTTCATCTGTGGGGCTGCTGGATGTGGGTTTTACCAAAGATTTGATTTTCAAACTTTTCCCGAGCAACCATTAAAGCTATTTCGCACGATGAAGAATATAGGTCAAGCTTTTGCTTAAAAGAAATTACTAAACTGTTTGAACTTGAGGAGTTTTAGTAAATTGCGATCGCTATATTTCAAAAAAACCTCAGTTTAGCAATATAAAATTATCTTAATTGGCAATTTTTTCTCTATTACTAGCTACAGGAATTTCGCGATTTTTCGCTTTATAATCGTCTTTAACTAACTCCCAAGCAACTAAGAATTTCTTAAGCAGGATAGATGACAGAGATTGTTAGATTTTAGCAAAGCCAGAAAATTTAACGGTGTCAATCACCCGCCGCAGATAACCCTGAACACTCACAGATAACCCTTCGGCGGTCGGGTGCATTTGGGTTGTTATGCGGCTTTCTAGCTATCAGTTCTAAGTGTTAGGCTGCCAAGTACAAGTTGAGCTAAATCATCAGCTTTTTTTGATTGTTCTGCTGCTAATGTCCGCAATGTGAACTCTTGTTCAACAGCATCGCCAATTTGTGTTTGGATCTCTTCTGGAGGCACGATTATTTGCAGTTCTAGCAATCTAGATGGGCTGATTCTCTGTCGCCCTGTTGCCCCAGTAACATTAGCTGTTGCTTGGCGAGTAAAGTGATCGGAACGCAACGCTCTAAAAAGGTAATAAAGATTAATATCAGCTTGTGTTTTTTTTCGCAGCACTATAAATTCAGTTGACGCAACAGCGTTAGTTACATCTTGAGTTACTAAGGCAATCTTTTTATTTGCTAAGCTGGGCATAATTTTTGCAAAGAGGATATCATTTTTTTGAAACCGATGTTTTGTACTGCCGATTTCACTACCTTGATTGACCTTAAGAGTTAATATATTCCCATAGATTTCATCTACTTCTCGCAAATCGATGTATTCAAATGTTTGATTAGCATATCTATTAGACCTAGGGTTAACACTGCTTGATACAACATCTACAAAATTGCCTAAAGGCTGCTGTTCAAAGTCGCCTATCTGTTCGTGTAAATACTGTGTATATGCTGCACCAGCATCAATTGTATCAATGTTACTAGCTGATTCTTCAGTAATTGTTAGTACTAAAGGTTCTGTTTGAATTAGCTCGATAGTCATTGCAAGTTTAGCTTTACTCCATGATAGGCTTCTGCGATAACAGGCAAATCATTTAGATCAATTTCTCTGTAATATTTTGATGTAATATCATAACCGACACGCTCTGCCTGCGCTAAAAACCGTTTTTTGTTATCTCTAGCAGTCTTCTTGAGATATAAGACACAAGTTCTAGCATTAGAGCCACCAAAGGGCTTAAACGATCCAACAGGCAAACTTATACAGCCATGAATGTGAGTATTAGCTTTAACAAAATTACGAACTTCAGTTTCTGAGACTCCACTTGCAACACCATGCGGCAGAATAACTAATAAGCGCCCAGTTTCAGGTTTTAATAATCGAATTGCTCTTTCAAGAACTAGATAATCTGAACCTTGAGCAGCTTTTCCGCGCCCCAAAACATACCGATTCAGAGTAGTGGGATCTTCATAAGGTATGTTGAATGGAGGATTAATAAGAATTACATCAAACTTTGCTGTGTCATTTTGCTCAAGCTCTGAAAAATCGGTTCTTCGCCCATCCGTATTTTCAAAAAAATCTTCTCTAATTGAATCCCCTGTATAAATATGTTCGTATCCATCACCATGCAAAATCATATTTATTCTGCATAAAGTTGCGAGACGTGGGTTTATCTCAATTCCCCACAAATTATTGGTTACAAGATCACTAACTAAACGATCCTTTTCATCTTGACTAGAATCGAGAGAACGAATCTTTTTGTGGACATTAATAAACGCCCTAATGAGAAAGCCACCACTTCCACAGGATAGATCGAGGACTTTTTCTCCAATTTGTATGTCAGCTATCTCAACCATGAACTCAACTAATTGTCTTGGAGTTAAATACTGCCCCAAGTCTCCTCGGAGAGTCCCAGTGAGGAAAGCTTCGTAAACAGAACCAACCACATCTCCACCAGCTCCAGCTAAACCAAGTGGAGTCTTAAAACCATATAGACCAAATAGTTCTAATTCACGAACAATTTTTTCAACAGTTTCATTGCTCCTAATTTGAATCTGTGTTCCTGTAGGAAATACATTAAAAGTCCGTTTAGCTTCAGAAAACATCTGTTGTAATGCAGCGAGAGGACCACTGCCAAGAAGCCATTGAGATGTAAAGCGGTTAGGCGCAAGACCTTCAGCGGCTCTTTTCTCTTCATTAAACTTGCATGTGAGAATTTTTGTTAGCTCATCAAATGCAGACTCAGCAATAAGTCCTTCTTTAGCTAGCTCTTTGCGACACTCCCTAAATGCTTTTTCTAAGTCGCTTTTATTCTCAATAGTTACTAGAAGACGTTCAGCAGCTTGCCGCTTCTCTGTCTGAATTGTAGTACTAGAGACAGCGAGTATTACACTTTCAAGCTCTTGCGGCTCAGGAATCGATTCCAACCCACCAATATCATCCCTGTCCAGGTAATACACCTCCCAATCACGTCCATTAGTTAAAACTGCAATTGGTGTAGGTGGTTCAAGAAGTTGAGCATAGGAAAGCGCTTGATTAACATCTTCCTCTCTGAGGCGATGTTGAATACGCTTGGTTTCAATAACAAGGGACGGGCGCTCCCCAATGTAAACAACAATATCAGCTTGTTTTCTGAATCGGTGCCCTGAGGTTCCAGTGATTGAGACTTTTCGCCCTATTTGGTTTCTGTCGTAACCAAGTCTCAATAGGAAAGGAATAACAACATTCTCAGCACAATCGTCCTCAGAGTTCAACGGCGGTGCGTTGCGAAAAATATCATCTAAGATAGCCTGCTTGTTCAACGGCATGCCTATGCACCTTTCCGTTACCACGACAACTAAGCGTACTGCAACCTAGAGCAGTACGCAAGATCTAATTATATCAATGTTCACGCCTTGTGTGCTGGAGGCAAGGGCTGCACGAGCCGCATAACTATTTATTATACAGAATGTTTCCGTATAACTACCCTTTTCAGGGGGAATATACAGAATTTTTCAGTATATCCCTTGATGTTACCTAGAATCTTTCCGCATAACATTCTTATACAGAGTATTAAACGGAATTTTTCTGTATAATTCACCATGGAACAACGTCCTAAAAAACTGTTGGAACAAGTACGAGATGCTATTCGGCTCAAGCATTACTCTTCCCAAACAGAAAAAACCTATGTTCATTGGATTAAACGCTACATCTTGTTTCATAATAAGCAGCATCCCAAAGATACGGGAAGTAAGGAAATCGAAGCTTTTTTAACAGATTTAGCTATCAATCGAAAAGTGGCAGCCTCTACGCAAAATCAAGCACTTCATGCCATTCTATTTTTATATAAAGAAGTATTACGACAAGAATTAGACTTAACGGGACTTTGACAAAAAACTAGGTTCAAAAAGGGGTGAAAGCC